>NZ_JAPTFQ010000041.1:0-41435 GCF_030985535.1 Stenotrophomonas sp. Sm2128 | reverse complement strand
CCTGAAGTGGTGCAGGCACAACAGCTGCTCGCACGCCAGCAACTGGCGGTGGCGATGGACCGTGCACGCACCGCGGCGGGCCATGGCCTCCGGTTCGGCCTGCAGGCGGAAGCGCGAGACCGCCACGGCCAGCTGCTCGGCCTGCTCCTCCATCGCCCGCGCCGCGGCGCTGGCTTCCTCCACCAGCGCGGCATTCTGCTGGGTGGTCTCATCCATCTGCACCACGGTCTGGTTGACCTGCTCGATGCCGGCGGACTGTTCGCGCGACGCAGCCGAGATCTCGGCCATGATCTCGTTGACGCGCCCCACCTGGCCGACGATGGCCTGCATGGTACGGCCCGCACCGTGCACCAGCTGCGCACCGGCACCGACCTGCGCCACGGATGCGTCGATCAGTTCCTTGATCTCCTTCGCTGCGCCCGCCGAGCGTTGCGCCAGCGCGCGCACTTCGCTGGCGACCACCGCGAAGCCGCGGCCCTGCTCACCGGCCCGCGCCGCTTCCACCGCCGCATTCAACGCCAGGATGTTGGTCTGGAAGGCGATGCCGTCGATCACCGAAATGATCTCGGCGATGCGCTGCGAGGAGGCCTCGATCTGCTCCATGGTCTGCACCACCTGGTTGACCACTTCCCCGCCCTCGCTGGCAACGTCAGCGGCGGATCCTGCCAGGGTATTGGCCTGCAGCGCGTGGTCGGCGTTCTGGCGCACGGTGGAGGTCAGCTCCTCCATCGAGGCGGCGGTTTCTTCCAGGTTGGCGGCCTGCTGCTCGGTACGACGCGAGAGATCGCTGTTGCCCGCAGCGATCTCACCCGCCGCGAGGCGGATGCTGGCGGCCGACTGCTGGATCTGGCCGACGATCTGGGTCAACTGCTGCACGGTGCTGTTGGCATCGTCGCGCATCACCGCGAACACGCCATGGAAATCGCCGCGCATGCGTGCGCTGAGGTCGCCGGCGGCAATCGCGCGAAGCAGCGTCGAAAGCTCAGCCAGGTTGTGATCGCTGACCTGCATCATGATGTTGAGGGTCTCCACCATGCGGCGGAAATCGTGGTCGAAGCGCTGGGCATCACCGCGTACAGCGAAGTCGCCGGCCGCCGCGGCGGCGGCCAGCTGCTGGATCTGCTCGTTGATCGCGGCCAGGTTGCTCTTGGTGGTGGCCATCGCTGCGGTGAACACCGCCTTCTCGCCCGGCAGCGCTTCCATGTCCACGCTGAGGTCACCCACCGCGTAACGCTGCATCACCTCGACCAGGCGCTGGGTGACCGCATTGCTGGAAGCCACCAGCTGGTTGCTGTCGGCCACCATGCGGCCGTACTCGCCGGGGAAGGCAGTGGCGTCCATGCGGTAGCTCAGCTCGCCAGCATCGTGGCGGCGCGCCATTTCCGCCTGCGCCGCCATCACCGCCTGCAGCTGCCCGCGCATGCCCTGCATCGCGTCCAGCAGGCGGCCCACTTCATCGTTGCTGCGCGCAGGCAAGGTGCTGTCGAGCTTGCCTGCGGCGACGTCACCCGCCACCCGCACCGCTTCGGCCAACGGGCGGATCGCCAGGCGGCGCAGCAGCACATAGACGCCGGCACTCAGCGTCAACGCGGCCACCACGCCCACCAGCAGCGTCAACCACAGCAGCTGGCGCGCCTCGGCCACGATCACCGCGTGCGGCATCACCACGCCCAGCGCGAAGCGCTGCGGGGCATTGCCCACGCGTAGCGGCACGTAGACGCGCACGTTGCCGGCTGCATCGGGCGTGAAGGCTTCGAACCGGCGGTCGGCGGCGATGTCGGCCAGCATGCTGCGGGTCAATGCGTCGTTGCGCGGCTTGCCGATCTCGGCGGCATTCGCCGAGGCCAGCACCACGCCGTTGGGCGAAAGCAGCTCGACGCGGCCTGCGCCCATCGGCGTCAGCGTCGCCAGGTGCTTCTGCAGCGCCGCCAGCGAGAAGTCGACGGTGAACACGCCGAGGAAGGTACCGTTTTCGACGATCGGCGAGCTCAACGTGCTCATCAGCACCTGCTGGCCGGCGATGTCGTAGGCATAGGGCTCGCTGACCTTGGGCAGCTTGTCGCGGCTGGGTACCACGTACCAGTCGGCCGAGCCGTCGGCGGCTTCGGTGTAGTCGGTCATGGTCGACTGCTGCGGCTTGCCGTCATGCCAGGCCCAGTAGCTCATGTAGCGGCCGCTGGCATCGTGCATCGCGGTATTGGCGAACTCGGCATCCTTGCCATCGAAGGCATCGGCCTCCCACATGGTGCTCTTGCCCAGCCACTCCGGGTGGGTGCGCAGCTGCTCGCCCAGCACGGCAGCCAGGCTGGCGCGATCGGGCACGTCACCCCGCGCACGCTGGGCGAGCACGGCTTCGACCATGGCATCGTTGCTGGCGAACGCCGTGCCCAGGTCGGCGGCGACCTGGCGCGCTTCGGCGTTGGCCTCGCTGGTCATGGTCTGGCGCGAGGCATCGATCAGGCTGGCACTGGCCTGGCGATAGATCAGGAACGCCGTCAGGCCGAAGCACAGCAGCGCGATGACGGCGGTGCCCAGCATCAGCTTGTGGGCGATGCTGCCCGGGCGGCGGGCAGCGGCGGAACGGGAAGAAGGCATGGAGGGGTCCGCAAGGCAGTTCAGGACGACCGGCACCGGGAGGGCACCGCGCAGGCGCGCGATCCGTCGCGCAGGCCACCGGCCGCCGGGACCCGCCCGGCGCAGGAAGCGCACCGGGTTAGCGGCCGCCTGCCAACGAGGTTGAGGCGACCGGCCTACACATTCCTGAATCCACTCAGGGACGGGGGAGGGATCCGTCCCCGCGTCCCCTATTCGGCCACCCGATCCTTGATCCACTCCGCGCGTGGCAACACCTCGATGCTGCCTGCGGCGTACTGCTGCAGCACGGCGTCCGGCCCGAAACGCGGCTGCCACCCCAGCTCCCTGCGGATGCGGGCGCTGTCGTAGACACGGTCGACGCTCAGCGGCAACGGCCAGCCGCGGCGCTCGAACTCTGCCAGCAGCTGCGGTACGCGCCGGGCCAGTACATTGCGCGGCTGGGTGGCCAGTTCCAGGCAATCCTCGCGACGGAACGGGGTTGCGGCGCAGGCGATGTAGCGGGCGAAGGCCGGCCCCTCATCCAGCAGCAGCGCGGCATGGGCACTGGCCACGTCACGGGCGTCGATCCCACGATGCAACCGGAACATCGCCATCCGTTCCGGCGGTTCCGGGAAGCAGCGCCCCATCCGCAGCACGCGCACCCCGAAGTCCGGTGCGGCGGCAGCTTCAGCCAGGGCCTCGGCCTGCAGCTTGCTGCGGTGGTAGATCGTTCGCGGCAGCGGCTCGGTATCCTCATCGATCCAGCGGCATCCCCCTACCACCACCGCGTGGCCGTACAGCGCGGTGGTACTGGTCAACACGAACCGCCGTGCGCCTGCCTCGCGCGCCGCCTGCAGCAGGTGCGCGGTCGCGTCCACGTTGATCTGCTGGAACACCGCGTCCGGTACCAGGCCGACGTGTGGCGCATGCAGGGCCGCGGTATGGATGACCGCGTCGACGCCCTGCACCGCGCGCACGACGGCTTGATGATCGGTGACATCGGCAATGATGCGCGTGGTGGCAAACGGACTGCGGTCCAGACCCACCACTTCATGGGCAGCCGCCAGCGCGCCGAAGATCGCGCGCCCGATCCGCCCGGAACTGCCGGTCAACAGAATCTTCATTGAGTCCATTCACTCGAAGCGCCCGGGAACTACCGGGATGCTTCGATTCTAGGCATGCAGCGGAACATCTGCGATAGGACGACCACGCAACTGTGCGTTCATCTTGACGACTTCGGCGGAGCCAGCAGTTGACGCGCGATGGAGAGTGGATCGTCGCCGCCTGCCGCGTGGGGCGCGACACCGGTCCGTTCGCAGTTTCCACCGGTGCGCAGTCTGATCGGTTGCCGGTCCGGAACGTTTATCTGATAGCCATCGGGCAGCAGCACAGGATCATCGAACATATGTGCGGCACCGCCACTGCGGCCGCCGGCCTTGCCGCGCATCCGAGGGCCGGCAGTGAATACGCGACGAATGCGGCCGCCGGGCCGGCTGCGTGATCATCCCCGTGCGCAGGGCGCGTGAAAACCGGGGCGAAGATGGCGACCTGGACTTAGCGTGCGATGGCCAAGCATGGACGCCGTCGCCCACGAAGGCGGCGTCCACACTGCAGGAGATTTCACATGACTGAGCAGAACCCGCGCAGCTCCAACCGGGGCTTCGCCTCGATGGACCAGGACAAACAGCGCGCGATCGCCGCCAAGGGCGGGCGCGCGGCACATGCCTCCGGCAATGCGCACGAATTCAGTCCGGCCGAAGCACGTGTCGCAGGCCGCAAGGGCGGCGAAGCGATCAGCCGCGACCGCCAGCACATGGCCACGATCGGACGCGAAGGTGGACACGCACGCCACGCCAACGCGCGCCAGCAGCAACAACAGCCTCAGGCGATCGAACGCACGGCAGAGGACCCGCAACGCCAGCAGGGCTGAATGCTGCGCGTCAAGCCGATGCACGCTGCCGATGCAGCCCAAGCGCCGCAAGCAGGGCCAGCGCACCCGCCACCGCCATCGCCCAACCGAACCCGCTGGCCATCGCACTGCGGTACCAGGTCAGCACCTGCGGCGTGGCGTGCATCGAGCCCGGGTGCAGGATCAGTTCACGCGCCTGCGCAACAAGCCGCTGCTGCCCTGCGGCCTGTGCGCAGGCGGCGAACTGCTGTACGGCACGCTGGCCCATCAGGCTGCCCATCAGCGCGATGCCCAGGCTCATGCCTGCCTGGCGCAGCGCGTTCATCGTGGCTGACGCGATACCTGCGCGTTCGGCAGGTGCGTTGGCCATGATCGCCATGCCGGTCGCCGGCACCGCCAGCCCCATTCCAATGCCAAGCAGCATCAGCACGGCAGTGGCATAAGCGCGCGAAGTAGCCGGTTCGAACGTGGCCATTGCGCACAGCGCCACACCGGCCAGGACGTAGCCCAGCACCAGCGCGGCATGCAGCCCGAGGCGGGCAACCAGGCGCCCGAACAACAGCGAGACAACACCCATCAACAGGAACTGGGGAGCCAGCTGCGAGCCTGCCAGCGCGGCGCTGTGCCCCTGTGCCTGCTGGAAGAACAGCGACAGGAAGAACAGGCTCGCATAGGCGGTGAAGCCCAGCACGAACGAGGCCAGGTTGAGCATGCGGAAGCGACCGTCGGCAAACAGGTCCAGCGGCAGCAGTGGCCGTGCCACCCGCCGCTCGACGATGCCGAACAGGATCAGCCCCGCAGTTGCGGCGCCCAGCGCCAGAAGCGTCACCGGGGCCAGCAGGCCCTGCTCGCCGATCGCGATCAGGCCATAGCACAGTGCGCCCAGCGCGCCGATACTGAGCAGCTGCCCGGCCGGATCCAGCGCGGCGTGCTGCGGGTGCCGTCGCTCGGCGATGCCCCAGGCGCCAAGCACAAACGCCAGCAGCCCCAAAGGCAGGTTGATCAGGAAGATGCTGGGCCAGCCGGCCCGCTGCACCAGCGCACCGCCGAGCAACGGGCCGAGCACCAGGGCCAGCGCGCTGAAAGCGGACCAGCCACCGATCACGCGTGCACGCTGGCCCGGATCGGGAAATGCGTGACTCAGGATCGGCATCGCACTGGGAATCAACAGCGCACCTGCCACGCCCTGCACCGCGCGCCCGGCGACCAGGGTCGAAAGGTCCTTGGCGCAGGCGCACAGCAGCGAGCCCATGGTGAAGGTGGCGACGCTCAGCAACCACATTCGCCGATGACTATAGCGATCCCCCAACGGACCGGCCGACAGCATCAGCGCCGACAGTGCGATCGCATAGGCGTTGATCACCCATTGCAGGCCCGCCATGTCGGTCTGCAGCGCCTGCTGCAGGGTTGGCAGGGCCACGTTGACGATGCTGATGTCCAGCGAAGCGAGGAATGTACCGAGGTAGGCCGCCAGCACCAGGGCGGGCCGTTGGAGGCGTCTCATGCGTGGATCCGGGGGGAGGATGTGCGCGCATGCTATCGACTGACTGACCGTCGGTCAATGACCAGCGGTCAGTCAATGCGAAGGGGCAGCTAGAATGGCGTCCGTCACACCCGGATACCGCCCACCATGCAGACCCCAGCTGTCGCCAGGCCTCGCACCAAGCCCGCCGAAACCCGCCAGGAGGAACTGATGGACGCCGCGCAGGCGTTGTTCCTTTCGCAGGGTGTGGACGCCACCACCATCAGCGACATCGTCGCCGCGGCCGACGTGGCCAAGGGCACTTTCTATACCTATTTCGCCTCCCGCACCGAGATCCTGCAGGCGCTGGCGCAGCGCTACACGCGGCAGTTCATGGACGAAGTCGAGCAGGCAGTGCAGCAACACCCTGCCGGTGATGGCGCAGCGCGCCTGCGCGCCTGGATCCGCGCCAACATCGAGATCTACGCGCGCACCCACGCGTTGCATGACGTGGTGTACGCCAACCATCACCACCACCAGCGGGGCAATGCCGAGCGCAATGCGATCCAGCAGCAGCTGCTGGGCATCCTCGAAGCGGGCAACGCAGCCGGACTGTGGCAGCTGCCTGCTCCACAGGTCACCGCCTCGTTGATCTATGCCGGCGTGCACGGGGCCACCGACGACCTGATCGCCACACCCGCACAGGATGCCGATGCCTTCATCGCCGCTGTGGAAGCGGATTGCCTGCGCATGGTCGGCGTTCCGGCAGCGCCGACGCGCAGCGGCAGACGCCGCTGAAGGAACGCTTCCCGCTCAGGTGTGGGCGAGAATGTTCAACAGCCGCCCGAACGGGTCGCGGACGAAGAAACGACGCACTCCCCAAGGCTCGTCGGCAGGGCCATACTCCAGCGGGATGCCGGCCGCGTGCATGCGCTCCAGCACCTGCTGCAGGTCGTCCACTTCGATCGACAGATCGGGCACCGCGGTGCCGGAACCCCCTTCGCTGGCAAAGCTCACCTGCGCCAGCGCACTGCCCTGCCCGCCATGGGTGACGATCCAGCCATGATCCATCACCACCGGCATGCCCAGCAGCCCGCCATAGAACGCTGCGGCACGCGCCGGGTCGGGCGTGGCGATGTTGGCGACAATGCGTTTGACGGCCATGTGCAGCGGCTCCGGTGCGATTTCCCATCGTCGCCGCTGCATGCATGGCCCGCAAGCGGGCTCAGGCCAGATGCCCGCATCGCCATCTGAGGCGATCGCTGGAACAGAAGAGCCCCGTCGATGACGGGGCTCCGCGTACGGCTCAAACGGCGCGACTCACACGCCCATGCACAGATCGACCACGCAGGTGTTGTACGCCTGCTGGCATTCACCGGCATCGGTGCCACTGGCCAGGCACATCTGATAAGCCCGCCAGCACGGCTGGTCGCAGGGCTCGACCGGCCCTGCCACTGCCACCGAACCGGTACACGCCAACGCGAATACCGCCACTGCGATCACCTTCCTGACAACACGCATCGCCATCACTCCTTGATAAGCCTGGTGAGCCCAGGCCGGCCCACGTTAGCGAGGACACGGGGAGACGAAGTGAAGCCCACTGTCACGCACACTTAACCTGTTCACAATTCTCCTTTCACATGCATGGGGGATGTCGCCACGGATTGGCGTTAACGGCCTTGTTGCCCGTCCACCAAGGAAGTTGCCCGATGAATCACCCGCTGCATGGCCGTTCGTCCCACTCCCGCTCCCCGCTGCACAGCCGCCTCGCGCTGGCCGTGTCCAGCTCTCTGTTGCTTGCCGCTGCCGCGCCCGCCATGGCCGGCGTGGCGCTCGACGCATGGCAGCAACAGCGCCAGCTGCAGGCGGCGTGGGCACAGCCTGCCGTCAACGCGCCTGCAGCATCGACGGCCGCCACGCCCGCGGCAACCGCCACCGCCCTGCTCGGCAATCCGGGCGATGCCGCCAGCTGGCGCAGCGATGAATTCAACGCCGACTGGGGCCTGGGTGCGATGGGGGCCGACCACGCGTATGCCCGCGGCCTGACCGGCAAGGGCGTGCGCCTGGCGCTGTTCGACACCGGCTCGGCACTGGCTCACCCCGAATTCGCCGGCCGCAACACCTCCAGCATCACCATCGGCCCGAACTGTGCGTCACCGGGAACCGTCGGCGGTACCGGCGCGTGCAGCCAGACACAGGGTGATCAACCGGGTATCAACTACTACACGCTCGGCGCGGGCGTGCCTGCTTCCCTGCAGGCCAACATCATTGCCGCAGGCCGTGAATGGGGTTTCCGCTATGCCGATCACGGCACGCATGTCCTCGGAACCATTGGCGCCAACCGCAATGGCACGGGGATGCACGGCGTCGCCTTCGGTGCCGATCTGACGACCGCCCGTGTATTTGGTGACACTTACTACGAATGGAGGCGCCAGGCGAGCGGAGGCTACCTGCCTGAAGCCGTGGAACGGACGGATCCCGATGGTGCCGCAAGGCTGGACATGTACGCGCAGCTGCAGGCACAAGGCGTGCGTGCCATCAATCACAGCTGGGGCATCTCCACCCGGAACATGACCGTGGCCGCACTGGATGCCCAGTACGCACGCATCGGTGCCGGCTACGACGTATACGGAAGCATCTACAAGGACAGTGCGAACGCCCCCGCTTCGCAGTTGATCCAGGTCTGGTCGGCCGGCAATGGCAGCGGCGCCGTCGCCGGTATCACCGCGGCCCTGCCGCGCTGGAAGCCGGAGATCGAGCCCTACTGGCTGGCCGTCGCCAACGTTCGCCAGCCCAATACAGCCAATGGTGAAACCGACTACGTGATCAACGCAGGCTCGAGCATCTGTGGCGCTGCCGCCAACTGGTGCATTTCCGCACCCGGCACGGCAATCCTCAGCACCATCGTTTCCGGTGACATCCAGGGACGGCTGGAGAAGACCGCAGACTACGTCCGTCTTCTCATCGACAGCCAGAATCCCACGTACGACTACGGCCTGAAGACCGGCACGTCCATGGCCGCCCCCCATATCACCGGCGCACTCGGCCTGTTGATGGAGCGCTTCCCCTACCTGGACAACGCCCAGGTGCGCGACGTTCTGCTGACCACCGCGCGCGATCTCGGTGCGGCAGGCATCGACCCGATCTACGGCTGGGGCATGGTTGACCTGCGCAGGGCCATCGAGGGCTATGGCTCGCTGCGCGTGGATACCAACGTGGTGATGAACCAGAGGGCCGGCGGCCTGAAGGTGTGGGAAGGCGATGCCTGGGACGACTGGACCAATGACATCGGCGGCCCCGGCACGCTGACCAAATCCGGCATCGGTTGGCTGCGCCTGAGCGGCGACAACAGCTTCAACGGCGCGGTGCTGCGCGAGGGCACGCTGGAGTTGAACGGCAGCAACACCCTCACCTCGGCAGTCGATGTGCAAGGCGGCCGGTTCCTGCTCAACGGCAGCCTGGTCTCCACCGCACTCACCACCACCGGTGGCGTCAGCACGGTCAGCGCCAGCGGCGTTCTGAAGGACGGGAACCTGACCGTCAATGGCGGCGTGGTGTCCTTCAATGGCATGCAGACCGGCGGCACCACCACGGTCGGCAGCAACGGCCTGCTGAAGGGTATCGGCACGTTGGGCAGCACCCGAGTGGACGGCACCATCGCGCCTGGCAATTCGATCGGCACGCTGACCATCAACGGCGACTACGTGCAGGGCGCGACCGGCGTCTACGCCGCCGAACTCGCGCCTGGCGGGCGCAGCGACCAGTTGCACGTGACCGGTACCGCCACCCTCGGCGGCACGCTGGTCGCGTTGCCGGAACCAGGCATCTACTATCTCGGCGAGCAGTTCAACTTCATCCGCGCCGACGGTGGCATCAACGGCCAGTTCGCGAAAACCGACTTCAGCGCGTTCTCGCCGTTCCTGCAGTTCAGCCTCGCCTACGAGGCCAATGGCACCCGCATCGACGTGGCACGCGGTGCCTCGCTGGCCAGCGCCGCCACCACCCCGAACCAGCGCGCGGTGGCCGCCGCGGCGGACCTGCTGGCAATCAACCAGGGCCTGCCCAAGCCGCTGACCCAGCTGTTCCCGCAGCAGGTCGGCGGCGTGCTCGACGGCCTCAGCGGCGAACTGCACGCAGCCACGCCGCTCACACTGGTGGAAGGCAGCCGCTACGTACGCGATGCCGCGCTGTCCCGCCGTGCAGGTGCAGTCGCGCCAGGCGCCGATGCGGGCGACGCCACCGGCGCCTGGGTGCAGGCTCTGGGCGGCAACAGCAGGCTGGACGGCAACAGCAATACCGCCCGCACCGAAGCCAACAGCAACGGCCTGCTGGCCGGTATCGACCACGAGTTCTCTGGCTGGCAGGTCGGCGTGCTGGCTGGCACCGGCCGCACCGACGTCAAGCAGCAGGCGCTTCGTGCCAAGTCGAAGATCGACAACACCCACTTCGGTGCATATGCCAGTCACAACTGGGGCGGCCTCGGCCTGCGTGGCGGCGTCGCCTGGAGCAAGCACAAGGTGAAGAGCACCCGCGATGTCGACTTCGCAGGGTTCAGCGACAGCCTGAGCGCCCGCTACAACGCGCATACCCGCCAGGCCTTCATCGAAGCCGGCTACCGCTTTGGTGGCCCGGAGGCCGGGCTGGAACCCTACCTGCAGGTCGCGCGCGTGGAGGTGGACCTGAAGCAGATCAACGAGCGCGGTGGTGCAGCCGCCCTGCACGGCAAGGTGGACGACACCGGCACCACGATCGCCACCGCTGGCCTGCGCTTCGACAAGGGCCTGAAGGCATCGTTCCAGCAGGACAGCTGGCTGCACCTGCGTGGGGGCGTGGGCTACCGCCGTGCCTCGGGTGACCGCCGCCAGCTGGCCGACCTCGCATTCGCCAACAGCACCACCACCTTCGCGGTCGAAGGCGCCCCGATTGCCGACAGCGCCGTTGTGGCCGAGCTGGGGCTGTCGGCCTGGCTGACCCCGCGCCAGCAGCTGGAGCTGGGTTACAGCGGCCAGTACGGCAGTGAAAGCCGCGACCACAGCGCCAACATGCGCTGGTCGGTTCGCTTCTAGACGCGTGTTCTCCTGACGGTTTGGGGCGGCCTCAGGGCCGCCCCTTTTTTATCCACGCCCCAGGGCCATGCGCGATACCCCAGGATCATCGCGTCCTGGATCCATCCGTGGAGCGTTACGCGTGAATGAAGATCGACTGGAGCCGGGTCGCCCAGCCATTGCACCCGGTGGAGTTGAACGCCTCGAGCCGGACATTCTTCCCCGATGTCAGCGCTGCCAACGCCGCCGCGTACGCTTCCTTGGCACCCGGCCGGGACATGTCGATTGCAAAGGTATCGGTATTGCAGAAGGCCGTACTCGAAACATGCACGTACACAATTCCCGCCGGGCCGTCCATGTACGGCCGCAGCGACAGAATCGTCATCTGATCGCTGGTTGGCTCCGCCTTCAGTGGTGCAGACAGGCACAAGGCCAACGTCAAGGCCAACCCCGCTCCCAATCTCCTGCGGAAGCGCGGCGTCGCGTCATTCATCATCATGTAGTTCCCCTGTGGATTCAGACATCAGGCAGCGTCACGGCCCTCAACTGCATTACCCCGGAGGTGCAGCCGTCGACACGCAACCCGACACGCAGCTTGTTCTGCCAGGCGATGAGCAGCATCGAAACCATCTCCCTCTGCATCGGATGATCATTGAGGAGAATGAAGCGATTGCCACCCCCACAATCCGAGCCCGCTGGAAGCACACCTTGCGTCACCAGGTAGAACCCTTCCCCGCCCCAGCCCGTTGCGACGGATACGATCCGATGGCCTTCCAGATTGTAAGGCTCAGCATTTGCCGTTGAGGCCAGGCCAGTTCCCAGCACTGCCACCAGCGCCAGCAGGACCTTGCCGCCGATGGCGCCACACGGGCGCGATACAGCACGTACTCCAGCCATGTTCTTCCTTCCCCTGTCATGAACAACCGGTTGACGGCGCGCTGCGGCCGGTGCAGCCCGCTACGCTCAGCCCAGCAGCAGCTGGTACAGCAGGGGCACGATGTCACCCTGCGGACGCTGGACATGCGAGACATCGGACACCGGCGTGCAGCTCCCCGTGGCGCCACAGGCAAGCACGCGATACGCATAGCTGGTGGCAGGGCGTGCGGCAGACGTCCAGTTCGCGGCGTTGCCTTCGTAGACCGTGGTCCAGGTCACCCCGTCCACGCTTTCCTCGACGACGTAGCGGACGGCAGAGGCCACAGGCGACCACCCAACGAAGTCCTTCGCGGCCGGCGAACGCCGCATCGGCACCACTGCCTTGGCGACCAGGCTTCCGCCCAGGGTGATGTAATCGGTCCGTTTGTCCTCGCGCTCGCTCGCCTGGTAGCGGAGGACGCCGGCGTGGTCGTACATCGAGGTGATCCGTCCGAACGATGAATCTGTCTGTGTGCGGCGACCGTCAGCGTCGTAACGGTAGCTCTCGGAACCTGCCGCCGCACGCAGCCGGTTGCCGAAGTCGAAGGCGAACGGCTGTCCGTTCTTCGCCCGCAGATTGCCCTGCGCATCGTAGGCCAGGCCGACCACGGTTGACCCTCCGCAACCGTTGACCTTGACGTTGGTCAAGCGCCATGCGTTGTCATAGCAGTAGTGATGGTCACGGTCGAGAATCGTCACCCGCGTGAGGTTGTCCAACGCGTCATAGCTGTAGCTCGCCGAGCCGAACATGGGCGAGGAAGCCGAAACGAGCCGATCCAGCGCGTCATAGCCCAGATTGCGGTTGCCACGCTGGTTGCGGCCCGTGGCACCGTCAGTGATTGCCATCACATTGCCGACCGCATCGTAGTCGTAGCCGTCGCTGAGGATCCGGGTTGCGCCAAGGGTGTCCTGGCTTTCATCCGGCAACTGGCGCGCGTTCTGCACCATCGAGTGGACAATGCCGTTGCCATAGGTGAACTGACGAATCGCCCCGTTGGGGTAATAGACCACGCCAGCGGCGTAGGAGCCCGCCTGCCCGGCCTGTCCCAGTGCGTTGGGCGCATACGCGACCACGTTGCCGGAGGGATAGCGATGCGCGGACAGGTTGCCCAGTGCGTCGTAGGCATACCCCATCGCCAGCGCTTCGCCATCGGTGGGGCTCTGCACCTCACCGATGAGCAGCCCGCGACGGTTGTACGCATAGCTGTTGTGCGTCTCCACCCCGGCGTTCAACGTGGTGACCTGCTTGACCAGGCCATCGGGCCAGTAGCTCCAGCGCTGGTTGCCATTGCCGTCGGGGAACTGCAGTGATGCGAGCCGGTTGCGTGCGTCATAGGAACGCACCACTCGGCGCCCGCTTGCCGCGGCAATGTCCTGGTTGCAGTTGCCTGCATCGGACAGGTCCAACCCCTGCGCGCTTCCGACCGGGTTCGATGCGGCGTCGTAGTCAAATACGGTGGCGCCGGTTTCCGGTTCGATCGTCTTGCACAACCGCTGCGCCACATCGTAGACATAGCGCCGGGTCGACGTCACCGAGCCATTGCTGGCCCTGCGGGTGATCGACGTCGGCTTGCCGAAGACGTCCCGCGGGATATCCAGCACGGCTCCCTCTGCCAGTTCGATACGTACCGGCCAGTCAAGCTTCGCGGCATCTGCACCGGTGTAGATCACGACGGTCGGGATACCCCTGGCATTGGTCGTGCGCACGCGCCGCCCCGGCAGGTACTCGGTTGTGCTGACCAGCGCGCCAATCTCGGAATCCTGGCTGACCTGGACCACCCGCCCAAGTGCGTCGTACGTCGTACGGACGCCAGTTCCGGCGTCCTGGACCGTACCGACCCCCGCGACAGGATAGGACTGGAAGGTGACCCGCCCCTCCGTGTCATAGGCGGTCACCGAGGCCCGCTGCGTGCCGGCTTCATTGCCCGCGTCGTACTCGCGCACCAGCAATGGGCGCCACAGCGCATCGTAGTAGGTGACCTTGCGCGCATTGCCGGTGCTGACCGTCTGCCGCCAATGACCGGCAGGGATGCCGTACTCGGCGCCGCCCACCTGGGCAAACTGTGTCGTGGTGGACGCCCAGTCCACCGTATCGCCGTCGGGGTAGTCGACCAGCGACATGCGCCCCATCGCGTCGTAGTCGTAACGCGTGGTGTTGCCCCGGCCATCGGTGATCCAGCGTATCCAGCCATTGTCATCCACGCCGGCAGACTGGGTCGAACCATCCGCATACTGGATGTTCCCGGGGATGCCGCGCTTCCAGCCGGACAGGCTCACGGTATTGCCACGCCGGTCCACCACGGCGCGAACGGTACCGTCGCTGTTGTAGTGAATGGTCTGCTGGAGCTGGCCGAAGGCATGGATCCGCTGGGGCTTCGCGGTGGCCGGGTCATAATCCACCTGGGACTCGGTCCGGCCCGTGTCCTGGTTGACCGACGTCCGGACCTGGCCAAGCACCCACTTCGACAGATCATCGTGATAGGTGATGACGTTGGTCTTGCTGTAGGACTGCGCCCCCGCACTTCCCACAACCGTGCCCAGCAACATCATCGCGGAAAGTGCATTGACTCGACGCATCGTCAGTGGGCCTGTTCGCAATGGATGGCGATGGGACAACCAGGACCAGGCAACGGAAAGACCGGCGAAGCGCACATCACAGCAAACCGCGCACACGCACAAAACCGGACGCGACTGCATCCGGTTGGCGATTGACGTTGATGCTGGACGAAGCCCCCTTCGTCATGCCGCGCCTGTTCCCTGGACTCGGCCAAGTATAACCATGGAAACGGGGCCGGACGCCCGGTCCTTCGCAGCCCTGCCGGGCTGCGAAGGTTCCCGGGCCATGACGCGCCTACGGGGCTCGACGGCCGCGATCGGCCGCCCGGCGCGGGACGTCAGGCGGCCTTCATGGCGTGCTTGCGTGCCCGCATGACGTTGTGGCACTCCTGCACATCCGGCAGCAGCTGGGTCACTTCCTGGCGCACCGCGGGCGGCAGATCGTTGTCCTGCAGCACATCCTTGAACGCGCCCAGCAGGCGGTCTTCGGATTCTTCCAGTTCGGCCACGTAGCCGTAGTTGGTATCACCAAACGCGGCGCGCACCTTGCCGTAGAACTGCTGCATCGAACCGACCATGGTGCCGTGCTCGGCCGGCTTGCCGCCGCTGGCGGCGACCGAACCACTCAGCGCCGCGACGATCCGCGCCTTGACCCCGGCGATACGGGTGAACAGTGCCGACAGTTCGGCATCCTTTACCTTCGTTGCGGCTTCCTCATAGAAGGACTTGCCGTCACGGGCGATCTCGATCAGGTCGTTGAGGCGATGTTCGATGGTGGACTGGGTGCTCATGGCGTCGCTCCTGTGTGCTCGAAAGTCAGTGGAGAATGGCAGCGCGTCGGCACTGCCTTCGACCTCACTATCATCGTCCTCGTGTGCCGGCCGGGTGAGTACGAATTGATGTACACATCACCATGCGGAACACGTGCTGACTTCTTCATTGCCGGCATCATTGAATGTTCACGGAAAAGACGCATGCGATGCCTGCCTCACCATGGCGCGATGACGATGATCAGGCTGATCAGCAGCGCAATTGCCAGAATCACCAGCAGCACATGCCATTGCTTCCAGCTGGGTTTCGGCTTGCCAGGCGTATTCATCGGCGGCCTCCTGTGTATGCCGGGAAAGGAGCTGCCAGACTGAAGCGAGACGACATTGCACAACGTCGACGCGACGTGCACTCCCCGTGCAGGACAGCGGCCAAAGGCGCGCGAAGATAACGCGTCCATAACGCAGTTCAAATGTGAGCGGGATGTTAGGTTCCTCTCGATTCCGGGTAACGGAATGCAGACCGGTCGTAGCGCCGCGCGCATTGCGACCACACAACGGATTTGGAGAGAGAAACAATGCACTACAAATACACTCTGCTTTCGGCAGGGATCGGCGCCGTGTTGGCTGCCGTTTTCTCGCCGGCTGCCAATGCACAGGACGACGCTGCGAAGCCTCCGAAGAACCTGGACCGCATCCAGGTGACGGGATCGGCGATACGCAGCGTGGATGTGGAAACCCAGCAGCCGGTGCTTGCCATCTCGCGCAAGATGATCGAGCAGCAGGGCTTCACCACCATCGCCGACGTCCTGCAGAACCTCACGTCGGCCGGCGCACCAGCGCTCTCGCGTTCGCGCACGCTGTCGTCCGGCGAAGACGTCGGCGGCAGCTACGCAAACATCCGCAACCTCGGCGCCACCCGCACCCTGGTGCTGGTGAACGGCAAGCGCCTGGGCGCCAGCACCAGCGGCCTGCAGGACCTGAGCCAGATTCCGATGAGCGCGGTCGAGCGCATCGACGTGCTCAAGGATGGCGCCTCGGTGCTCTACGGATCCGACGCCATCGCCGGTGTCATCAACATCATTACCCGCAAGAGCGTCGAGGGGCTGGAGCTTTCGGCGCAGCATGGCCAGTTCAGCCAGGGCGACGGCAAGGACAGCACGTTCTCGCTCGTTACCGGCGCGCGCGGCGAGCGAGGTGGCTACACCTTGGCCCTGGAATACCAGAAGGCCGACCCGGTGTTCGCCCGCGACCGCTGGTTCTCCAAGCATGGTGGTTCGGGGCCGGGTTATCCGCGCGCGGGCTGGAGCGACCTCAGCCAGAACGGCTCCTGGTGTGACCCGGCGCTTTACGACTGTGCCACCGGAAATTCCGTGTTCAAGACACTCAATCGTGGTGGCGACCCGAAGAACCCGAACGATTACCATCCGATCACGCCGGCCGAGTATTCCAACGGCAACGAGCAGATGCATGTGCAGACCGGCATCGAGCGCCGGTCGCTGTTCCTCAGCTCCGACTATGCACTGAGTGACCAGATCACCTTCACCACCGATATCGGCTACAACGAGCGCATCTCGGACCAGCAGATTGCCGGCTACCCCTACGAATCGACCAAGTTCGGGACGCCGCTGGCCGGCAACAGTGCGTTCAATCCGGTCGGCCATGACATCGCCTTCAACCGCCGCCTGTGGGAGCTTCCGCGCACGACCGAAAGCAAGCTGAAGTCGCTGCGCGTGGCACCGACGCTGTCGGGCTACTTCGAACTGGCCAGCAGAACGTTCGACTGGGAGGTGGGCGCGCTGTTCAACCGCAACGAGGTGACCAAGACCGGCCGTGGTGACATGAGCCTGATCGCCTCGCGCCAAGCGCTGGGACAGTCCTTTGTTGATGGCAACGGTGTAGCACGCTGCGGCAGCGCAGGTGCACCGATCGCCGGCTGCCTTGCCTGGAATCCGCTGCTGCCGTACGGCGTTGCTGGCGCCGGCTCGCTTGCCGACCCGGAACTGCAGCGCTTCCTGTTTCCCACGTTCACCGATACCGGCATCACCAAGACCCGAAGCTACTTCGCCAACATCTCCGGCCCGGTGCTGGAACTGCCGGCGGGCGAGCTCTCGGTGGCGATGGGCTACCAGTACCGCAAGGAAGAAGGACGCTACGTTCCCGACGCCTTTGCCCAGTCGCGCCAGAGCACTGCACTGGGGGCACAGACCACTGCAGGCGGTTACAGCCTCAATGAAGTCTTCGCCGAAGTGAATGTGCCGGTGCTGCGTGACCTTCCGTTCGCCAAGGAGCTGACCGTCAACGTTGCGGCGCGCTATTCCGACTACAGCAACTTCGGCAGCACCACCAACACCAAGGCCAGCTTCGCCTGGCGCCCGGTCGAGGAGCTGATGGTGCGCGGCACCTTCGCCGAGGGCTTCCGTGCTCCCAGCATCTCCGACCTGTATGGCGGCCTGGGCACCAGCTTCGAAACCTACGTGGACCCCTGCGGCATCGGCGCCACCAACAGCGTCAACGGCAACGCGGCCTGCAACGCCGCCGGTGTTCCGCGTGGCTACGAGCAGCTGGCCCAGGGCCTGAAGCCCTGCACCAGCTATCCGTGCGCCACCCCGAACGAATTCACCACGGGCTCGAACCCGAACCTGCGCCCGGAAGAGTCCAAGAGCAAGACCGTCGGTGTGGTCTGGAGCCCGCGCTGGGTCAACGGTCTGGACATCAACCTGGACTGGTACAGCTACAAGATCACCAACATGATCATCGAGGACAACGTCGATCGCATCCTCCGTGACTGCTACGTGCTGGGCAATGCCTCGCGCTGCGGCAGCGTCAAGCGTGCCGCTGATGGCCACATCACCAGCATGTTCTATGGCCTGACCAACCTCGGCGCGATGAAGACCGAGGGGTGGGACCTGGGCATCCGTTACCGCCTGCCGGAGTACGCGTTCGGTCGCTTCACCCTTGACCTGCAGAACAGCTACGTCTCCAAGTACGACGAGGAGAAGCAGAACTCGGCCGGTGACACCATCATGGACGGTCGTATTGGACGCCCGGGGGTGTTCCGCCTGCGGTCCAATCTCGGCGTCAACTGGCAGCTGGGCAACCTCTCGGCCCAGTACACGGTGCGCTACTACTCCGGGATGATGGAAGGCTGCATGCCAAACCGGCCCTGCACCGCGCCCGAACGCATCGCCAACGGCGAGCCGGATGCCGTGCGCAGGGTCGGCTCGAACGCGTTCCACGACATCCAGGTCAGCTACAGGCTGCCCTGGGATGGCACCGTGGCAGTGGGCTCGAACAATGTGTTCGACCATCGCGGCCCGATCATGTTCTCCAAGCCGGAGAGTTCCTTCCCCTACTACGGCGGCTTCGATATCGGCCGCACGGTGTACGTGAAGTACTCGCAGCGCTTCTGACCGTAGCGTCCGTGCACGTGGCCGGCGGAAGGGGAGTTCCGCCGGCCACGCCGCACACAACCTCCACCCAATCTCCACGCTACTTCGACCCAATCTCCAACATCCCCGGCAACACTGGCGCAACGGCAGCAGATGGAGCAGGCAAGCGAGGATCGCCCGCGCGGCATCCACCTCGCCCGACCTCTCCGGATTCACCACTGAATGCGATGGACCACCCCCTCCCCGCTGCGGGGATGGGGCTGGTCCAAGGGAAGCAAGCGATGACAACGGCAGTACACAGTGGCTTGACCGATCTGGTCATGGATGCGCAGCGCTACCTGCGCCGGATCCTGCCCGGCCTGGCCTCGGTGGTCGGCCCCGTGGCTGCGGCCCGCTTCATCCCGCAGACCATGGCCTCGCGCTATCACATCGCCGAGCTGACCCTCTATGGTGAAACGCCGGCGATGCTGGCAGTTCCACGCGTCCAGGGCGAATCCAGCAGCCGCGTCATCCAGGATGTGAAAGTGCTGCGCTCAGCGGCAAAGGCCATGGTGCTGTATGTCTCGCCGTACCTCACCCCCACCCAGCGCAGGTTCCTGGTCGAGAACCATATCGACTTCGTGGTACCGCACAACCAGCTGTACGCCCCCAGCCTGGCGATCGAGTTCCGCGATGCGCCCGACCACGAGAAGAAAGCGATTTCGCTGCTGCCTTCGGCGCAGGCCGTGCTCATCCACGTACTCCTGTCCGGCCAGGCACGCTGGTGGTCGCCGCGTGAGGTCAGCCGTGCTGCCGGATACACCTCGATGACCGCGTCGAGGCTCTCCGCTGAACTGGTCGGTCGCGGACTGGCCGAACGCTCCACCGGCGGACGCGAACGCTTCCTGAGACTCGCCGGCAGCCGCGGCGAGGTCTGGGCGAGAGCGCAGCCGTTCCTGCGCTCCCCCGTGCTGAAGGAAGTGGAGGTCTGCTGGGAACAGGTCGCCGACGTTCTGGCCCGACATGCTCAATCCGCCCCCCAGGCAGGGACGGAAGCAATGCTTGCGGTGCCGTCGAAAGACCACGGCATCACGCGCGCCCTGTACATCGATGCCTGGCGGAAGCTGGGGGCACTGCCTGCAGCCGGCCCCGACTGCACGCGCAGCGGAACGTTGCAGATATGGTCGTATCCGCCTGCCTTCACCGGTAGCGGTGACCGCGTGGACCCGCTGTCGCTGTACCTGAGCCTGCAGGGCAAGCGCGGCTACGACGCCGACGCGCTGGAACAGGAGGTGGAGCAGGCGCTATGCGGGACGACACGCCGCGGCTGAGGTCCGCGCGGGTCCGGCCCGACCGCGTCAGGACGCTTCGCCCCCACTCGCCATCGTCGCGCGCTTCGCTGCGTACTCGGCGAAGACCACACCGGATACCGCCAGCACGCCCCCTGCCAGTACCCAGCCACTGAGCGATTCGCCCAGCAGCAGCACGGCCAGTGCGGCGGTCACGATCGGCACCAGGTTGAAGAAGCCGGAGACACGCGCTGCGCCCAACCGTGACAATCCAGTCATCCAGGTCAGTGGGGCCAGGATCGACGCGCATACTGCCGCAAACCCGATGCAGCCGACCGCAGTGAGATTGTTCACCCCGGTACCGACCAGCAGCTGCGCCGGCAACAGGATCAGCGACGCGGCGGTGGCTTGCAGGAACAATGATTCCAGCACCGTCAGCGGGATCTTCCAGCGCTGCATCAGCACGTTGTAGGCGGCAAAGGCCAACGCACCGATCAGCATGATCGCATCACCGCGGTTCACGCCCTGAGCGGCCAATCGTGCCAGGTCGCCCTGCGAGACCACCGCCACCACCCCGACAGTGGAAATCACCGCACCGGCAATGGAGGTACCGCGCACCGGATGGCCCATGAACACGCGTGACAACGCTAATGCGAGCAGTGGAATCAATGCCTGGATCACGCCCATGTTGGTGGCCGAGGTGAAGTGCGCCGCATAGTACGCAAGGCACTGGTACATCACCCCGCCCAGGCACCCCAGCAGCAGGAAGCGGCCAAGGTTGGCACGCACGGTCTGCAGGTTGTTGCGCAGCCGCGGCAGCGCGAAGGGCAACAGGACAATGGCCGCCACCAGCCAGCGGAAGAAACCAATATCGATGGGACCGACCGCGCCCGAGGCCAGCTTGGTCACGATGGTATTCGCGCCCCACAGCAGGCAGGCAAGGATTGGGAAGAGGTAGTTCAAGAGCGTGGGTGTACGTGGGGGAATGGCCAGCGTACGCTTGGCGCATATCGAGGACATCCTGAAAATGCGTCACTCCGACCCCGGGTTGCGGCAACCGATGGAGCCCATCCCCACCTTCCGCCAGCTGCCCGGTCCGGTCTACTTCCGGCAGGGTGCGATGGAGCCCACCGATTGGGGCACGCACAGCCATCCTTGGGGCCAGTTCAACTTCGTCGCACAAGGGGTGATGGAGATGAAGATCGACGGCGAGTGGATGGTGTCCCCGCCCCATTACGCGATCTGGATCCCACCGGGAATGCCCCACTATTCGCGCAACCGGTCGCGGTTGGCCTATCGCTCGGCCTACCTGTCGCCGGCGTTGTCACGCCGCCTGCCCGAGCGTTGCAGTGCGCTGGAAGTCAGCCCATTGCTGCGCGAGCTGCTGCACGAGCTGGCGCGACAGGGCGTGACCGATCCGCGGACGCCGGCCCAGCGGCGCATGGCCGCCGTGGTGATCGACCAGATCCTCAATGCCGCAGTGCTGCCCAGCTTCCTGCCGATCGCCAGCAGCGATGCCCTGAAACAGGTGATGGCGTACATCGAGAAGCACCTGTCCGCAGCCGAGTCGGTCGCCGATATCGCGCAGCGGCATCATATGAGCGTACGCAAGCTGGAGCGCATGGCACGCAGCGAGCTGGGCATGTCACTCGGTGACTGGCGCGGTCGGGTGAAGTTCGTGCGTGCCACCGAAGCGTTGTGCACACGCCGGCCGATCAGCCGGATTGCCGAGGAGCTGGGCTACTCCGGCGTCAGCGCCTTCGCAGAGATGTTCAAGCGGCACGCACAGTGCACGCCGGACCAGTACCGGAAACTGCATCGGGCGGGGTGAAGAGCGCATCGAGGGATGTCGATTTCCGCCCTCGTCGTTCGTCGGAACAGAAGAGACAGGCCTTCCCGCCTGCAGGAGCGCCGCGATGTCCCCCATCCTCACCGCCTTTGCCACCTCCCCCGACCGCGGCCAGGGCCTGGCCCGTGACATGCGCGTGCGCTGGGCGCTGGAGGAACTGGGCGTGCCCTATGACGTGCAGCTGCTGACCTTCGCCGAAATGAAGCAACCTGCCCACCTGGCGCGGAATCCCTTCGGACAGATTCCCACCTGGCAGGAGGGCGACCAGGTCCTGTTCGAATCCGGCGCGATCGTCCTGCACCTGGCCGAACAGCATGCCGGCCTGCTCCCCGTCGGTCCGGATGCGCGCATGCGCGCAGTCATGTGGGTGTTCGCCGCGTTGAATACGGTGGAGCCACCCATCGTCGAGCGCTCGATGGCCTGGGTGCTGGAGCGCGAACAGCCCTGGTATGCACGGCGATTGGTGATGCTGGACGAGCGCGTGCGGATGCGTCTCTCGCAACTGTCCGCGTGGTTGGGCGCGGCGGCGTGGCTGGACGGCGGGTTCAGCGTGGGCGACCTGATGATGGTCTCGGTACTGCTGCGCCTGAAGAGCAGCGGCCTGCTCGACGAGTACCCGCTGCTGGTGGCCTATGTGGCACGGGCGACGCAGCGTCCCGCCTATCAGCGCGCGTTTGCTGCGCAGTTGGCGGTATTCCAGAACGGGTAGTTCCACGCCATGGGTGGAAACACTCAGCGCAAGCTGCGCCGGCAGGCGGCCTGCACCAGCATCAGCTGCGCTACCAGGATCAGCATCGCGCAGCCTGACAGCAGCCACGGGTCGATGTACCACTGCGCGTTGAAACTGAAATCACCGGCGGAAATGCGCTTCCAGCCGTTGAAGTGCTGCATCGCTGCAACCACGAACGCGAAGCCGCCCGCTGTGTACGACAACCAGGGCACGATGAGGCTCCCCGGCCGCGCGAACAATGTCAGCACGCCCAGCACACCGATGACAGTGCGTTGTACGCGGCAGTATGGGCAGACATAGGCCATCCCGCTCCACTCCACCGCCCAGGCCAACAGGCTGACCAGCACGGCCACGCCTGCGGCTGTGTACAGGACTTTCGGCGTGATCGTCATGCCGCCCTCGTGTGCCATCCGGTGCTCCTTGGTTGAAAGACCCGGGCAGGGTAGCAGTGCTGCAGCCTCATCCCTTCTTGATGACAGTCCGCTTGCCGATGGTGCTGGTCTTGCCAGCGGTCGGCCTGGCCAAGCCAGGAATCAGGAAATCGGTGGCCTTATGGCCCATCGACACCTTGGACGCCAGCCAGCGCGGCATGCGCCCGCGACCGGTCCAGGTCAGGCGCTTGTATTCCGGGTCGCGATACTTGGGCGCGACTTTGCCGGATTTACGGCGGGTGGGTTTGCGGGCGGGCGCAGGTGTTTCCGAGGCTTCGCCACCGAAGAGTTCTTCGAGGGTGTAGCCGGCTTCGGCCGCGGCAGCCTTCAACATCCGCCGCACCGCGCTGGCCGGACGGCGGCTGGAAATGAGCTGTTTCCGCTGTTCAGCGGCAACCACCAAGGCGCCCAGCTCCCGAAGGCTGAGCGATTCAATATCGATCGTCATGATGGAAAGGTGTCCTGCGGCCGGCCAGCTGTCAAGCCGCCTTGCCCGGTACGTAGACACGGGCTTCACTGCCGGTGGGCTCCGATCGCCTTCGGCAGCCATCTCCGAGGACTTCGACGTGAGCAACTCATCGCATTCGCTCGCCTACCTGTTTGCGCGCATCCTGCTGATGGCACTGTTCCTGGTGTCCGGCATCGGCAAGCTCGGCGACCTCAGCGGTACCCAGGGTTACATGGAAGCGATGGGGGTACCCGGCATCCTGCTGTGGCCTACCATCGCCTTTGAGATCGGCAGCGGCCTGTGCATCCTGCTGGGCTTCCAGACCCGGCTGGTATCGATCGTGCTGGCAGGCTTCAGCCTGGTCACCGCCTTCATCTTCCACCACAACGTTGCCGACCCGACCCAGCAGATCATGTTCCTGAAGAACCTGGGGCTGGCCGGTGGCTTCCTGCTGCTGGCCTGCACCGGGGCGGGGCGCTACAGCATCGATGGGCGTGGGCGGCGCGGATGAGCACGCGGCATGCCGCCATCATCCCCGGCCCACGGGCTGGACGCGCTGCAGACGCAGGTTGCGCCATGTCGGCTGGGAGCTGCGGAAATCCACCGCTTCGCCATCGCTGGTGAACAGCAGGCCTGGCTCCACTTCAATGACCAGGCGGATGCCATCGATGTACAGCCAGCCCTGTCGCTGCTCCAGCACAACGGACATCGCCGGTTTCCCCCATTGGTCGATGCGATAGCGCCCCAGCCAGGGTCGCCAATGGGACGCCTGCGGCCCTGTGGCCCCATCGATGGGATCGTTCTGGTCCAGGCCATCCTCGCCGTTCGTACATTCCAGGTGCGCCGGCAGCCTCTCCGTCGCCGCATGGTAACGGTACGTCGCAACCTCTCCATCGGTGTCCGCGGTGAACAGTTGGTCGTCGTCGATGGCCGCAAACCGTCTGCCCACAGCTTGCGCCCCACGATGCAGTTGCAGTTCACCGCTTCCGGCAACCACGATCTTCGCCTTGCCGCTGCGCCCTATCCAGTCTCCCGCCATCCGCTGCATCTGGTCCTGGTTCAACCTGATCGGCGCCAGGGACGATAGCGGCACACGCGGCTGACGGGGCCCGAAACGCGCCGACAGCAATTGGTCGAGCAGACGCTCGCCGATGCCGTACCCCGCGGACGTCGCGCGGTTGAACATCGCGGCAAATCCAGCGTTGGCCTGCCTGCAGTAGGTGAACACGCACCCGAATCCGAAGCCTCCGCCGCGATGGTGAAGCAGCCGCACCGGCGTACTGCCGTAGAGCCGTTCGCTGCGCATTACGCCGAGCCCGTAGTCACCGCCCAGGCCGAAGCCATGCATCTCGCCCCAGAGATGGGGCTCGAGCAGCTGCTGCGCGCCGGTTTGGCCGCCACCGAGCAGGAAGCCAAGATACTTCGCCATGTCGGCGGCACTGGTCCAGACGCCTCCCGACACCACCAGCGGCGTCACCGGCGGCACCTGCGCATGGCCTTCCTGGGTTCCCAGTGCCCGACCCTTGCTTGCCAGGTAGACCGACGCATCGGCCGTACTGTCGTGCATTCCCAGTGGCTCGAAGATCCGGCGCTGCAGCCAGGCCGGATAGCCGATGCCCGCAACCTGCTCAAGGACATGACCGGCAAGGTCGAAGCCCAGGTTGGAATAGCGATAGCGCGTACCCACCGGAAAGCGCAGCCATGTCTGCGAGATGCTGCGGACGTGCGCATCAAAGCCCGGTGACGCCGGTTCGTAATTGTTGCCCAGCGGCGCCTCGTGCGTGAATCCCGCGCGGTTGGCAAGCAGCAGGCGCAGGGTGATGCGCTCCTGCGGGGAATGCTCGAAGCGACTGCGCACGGTGAACGACGGCAGATAGCGTGTAATGGGCGCATCCAGATCAAGGATGTCGTCCTGCACGGCCAACAGCACCGCCACCGCCGCGAAATTCTTCGAGGTGGACTGGATGCTGAACATCGTACTGGCGTCTACTGCTGCACTACCGTGACCCGACGCGTACCCGAAGCCCTCGAGCCAGCGCACCTGCCCGCCTTCGACCAGGCAGACGGCAGCGGCACCGATGCCGCTGCCTTGCATGGCGGAGCGGATCACGCTGCGCTCCGCTTCGATCAGGTTCCCGGTGGTGACGATGGGCTGCGCCGCCGTGGCAACACCGGTGGGCATGAGCGTGGCCGCCGGAACAGCCGCGACATTGGCCAGGAAGGCGCGACGACTGAGCGTACCAGGCATCAGATCACTCCACTTCGGGATGCCGCCATCTTCCCGCCAGCAGAAATGGCGGGGCATGTGTCATTCGGCACAGAGTGCGGTGATCGACGGTGCTGCGCCTTCGCCGGCCGAGCAGGCCTCAGCCCGGAGGGTCCGGCAAGCGGATTCCCTGCGCCGAAACAAAGGCGCGGGACTCGCTCCAATAGGCCTGTGGCGGTTCCCGCAACTCTGGTCGCGCCCAGTAGTCGTCGCCATGCAATACGCTCATCACATGACGCCAGCCATCACGCGGATCATGAACCTGAAATCGACCGCGATGATGGCGCGGATGACACGCGTAGTGGCCGAGCGCCTCCTGGCGCGCTTCATCCGGCGAACGACCCGTCTGATGGACCAGCGTCCATGCACGCATGTGGCGCGCATGCGCGAGCGCGCCAAGGTACTCGTCCTCATCCAGCAGTGGGACCCGCTCACCGCGGGCCAGGCACAGTGCGTCCGATTCGGCTTCGTAGCCCAGCGACGGCTCCGCCAGTTCCGGGTGCTGCTGCCAATACCCTTCGCCCTTCACGTGCAGCATCGCCCAGTGCCAGGGCTCGTCGTGGAAGATCAGCGCGTGTTCGTATTCGCGGCCGGGGCTCTGGTCGGGATAGCGTTGGCGTGCCTGTTCAAGTGCCAGCGCCTCGGGCACCTGTCCATAGTGGACCAGGCACCAGGCAAACAGGTGCCGGCTGTCTTCGATTTCGGTGGTGAAGTCTTCCACCGGGGTAGCGGTGCTGGCCATGGTCGATCCCTGTGCGCGGATCAGATGGTACCGACGCTGCAGGGCGCGCGGGGAGACCTGCAACCGGTTATGCGAGGTCGGTTGGCCCACCAGCAACCAAATAACGGCACTAAGTTCTTGATTTGGCTTCACCAAAAGACAAATGCAACAGTAGGTCGAATCATAATTTGACTCTCTTTTTGATTGACTAGTGTCGGATGACACTGAACTGCATAGGCCGTCGCACCGAACACAGAATTCACCCTCGATTGTCCTCGGGCCGGTCCGAAGGTGGTGTTTTCTATTCAATCCAGACGGTTACCTTTGTCCGCTGCTTGGCGTACTTCGGTCGAATTCGCCCTTTAAATCCGATAGGGGGATCGCAAGTCCAAAAGTCCACGCCCTGGTCCAGGTGAAGTGAGAGCTTGGATCCATCCGAATAGCAAACGGTCAGCAAGCGAGCGTGGTCAACCTGCGCCTTGCTACGAACTGTCGTTGCCACCTTGAGGTCTGGGCGCGCTTGGAACGCACTCTGGATCGCCCGGGTCCGTTCAACTTCGCTGGTGAAGTCACGACCGTTACCTCCGCGCCCGAACGATGGTTCGAGTTCGGTGGTACGAATCTCCACGGGTAGTTGGCCGTCGCCAGACCTCGCGACCATCTGCACAAATGCTGCGAGTACGGCAGGCGAATCGGGGCTTCGGAAGTACCTATCGGAATAATGGATGCTCTCTGGGCGCTCAAGTAGCTTCTGCTGGATGCCTGGCAACGCCTTATCTAGCTCGCCCGCAAGCCATTCACCGAACTTTCGGGCCGGGTACGCACCGTGCGATGCGATCGTCACGTGGCCAGCATTGCCGCCCCCGGGGGGAGTCCGAATCTGCTCGATTGGGACACCTTCGTACGAATAGTCAAACTGTCTGCCACCCCTAACTACTACGCCATTGCTTCCCCATCCTGCCCCGGGCACAAGGGTTGCGCTCTCGCTCTCAGCAATCGCCCATGCACAGGCCGAGCCATCACAACCAAACTCGACCAGTGGATGCGATCTCTCCGAAGCAACATCGATCCTCTCCACCGCCTCGATAAGACCAGATTCGAGCCAGGCAGCGAGGTCCTCGCGCGCACCGGGATCCATCTCAGAGACAGGAGAAGCGAGCACGACGCGGACGGAGGGTGGCGTCGTGACTTCCGCAGCAGCTTGCAGGATGACCTGTCGGAATGGCCAGCCGGGCGCATCCCAACCTTCGTCGGCACGCACGAAGACCCGCAACATTCCGCCCACTGTCGAAGCGAGTGCGCGCCGAACGGCCTGCGCCACAGGCGACGTCTCCACCATTGATTCTGACCCGAAGAGACATAGTTCTGACGGCAGACACAGCTTGTTCGTCACCTCAGGCGTTAGCAGGGCCAGCGCTTTACGGCGATCAAGCTGATCGGCTACATCCTTCGTATCATGAGATAGCATGCAATGAGTACAAGCTCGTTCGCAGTCCTTCGAACAGTGCGCTAGCTCGGCGGCACGACGAACTAGCGAGGCAATGTCGTCGACCGCCTTCGTAACGTACCCTGCACCTCCAGATGCACGGTCGAAGAGAATAATCGACTGTCCCACGCTTTCGCCTTGTAAGCTCCGTTGGAACGCGAAGCCAATCTCTTCCGGCTCGACGCCCAAATGCTCCGCGGTCGCATTTCGCAACAGCACTGCCACTGATAGCGCCGTTTCCCGATCCGCGAGTAGTCGTCCCGAGCTTTCGGAAAGCTGCAATTCAAGCACATCGCCGAGCTCCCGACTCCCCAAGGCGCCGACACGCTTGATCGACCAAGGATTAGCTTCTGCGTCGCATCGCCCACCGCGCCGAAGCCGCAGATGCCGCGGATCCAACGCTGCCGACGTGATATCGGCACGGGCCGACTCTGTACGACCGCATTGGAGGCAAATCTCAAAGCCAGCCAGATGCTCTCCGCGCGCAACATGGAAGATCTCGCTATCAGCTGATGCCCGGACACGGCCTATGGCACGTGGAAGCTGCATCCACGGCGCGCTGACGGCAAACGCTGGGGGCTCTAGCGCTCGGTAAGTGGGCAGCGAAACCTCGTCAGTGGGTTTACATTCTGCGCCTACCGCGAAGCCTGCAGGCTCCAGATACTCCGTCCGCTCCAATGTGGCCCCACTCTCCCCACATATACGGCAAGCGACAGGCCTGTGACTCTCCTCTGAAGCCGCGCCACAGCGCAGACAACGCGCAAACCATCGGAAATTCTGCAAGGAACGGCCGTCATCCTCCGATGCGGGACGCTTCCAATTAAGGGTCACGCCGCCCACGCGATACTTCGCACCGTTAACGACGACGTCGGCACCGGGTTGGTATTCCCGCAGCGCCATCGCCATGGAGCGACTTAACGCTGCATCTTTCGCCCGCTCCCCACGCGTTCCGAACGACGGCAGCACCAGTTCACGGACATGCGTCGGGAAGCCGCGTGCCGGAAGAAACCCGCGCGTAGCCAGGGAGGACAGCAGCGTCTCCTCACGCATGTATTCGAGCCGCATGCCGATGGCCTTTCGCGCCATACCGGCCACACCCTCCTGTTCATCGAGCAGGGGGAGATACTCAGCCCACCATGCATCCGCGACTGCATCCAAGGCATCGGCACACGCGTACGCCAAATCTTCCAACGCCCAGCTCGCCAAGGCACTTCCTCGTGCGATGGTCGAGAGTGCGGACCGCGCGCGTGGCTCGAGGGTCTGAGTGCGCAACATGTCCGAAAGCCGTGTCGCCTGTGCATCGCCACGATCGCTTCCGGCACTCATCACGGTGGACGCTTCGGACGCTCCGAAGAACAGCCCGACCCCCAATCGTTCGCCACGAGGCGTCTGGGGAAGGTTTAGGAAATAGCCCAGCAGCCACGCATTGATGTGACGTTGAACGATCAAGGCGCTCTCAAGGCTCACGCGAGGGACGCGGGTCACTTGCGAAAGGAAAGCACCGGGCGCGTCAAACAGCGCCTGCGCTCTCGGCTCTGGACGGCACAAGGTGTAGGCAAGTGCGCGGGATTCGCCGCGCCGACCGGCGCGGCCGGCACGCTGAAGATAGTTGGCCGCCAAGGGGGGCGGATTCGTCATGGCGACTACGGACAAGCCACCGATATCGACGCCCATCTCCATCGTCGTGGAGCAGCTTAGCACATTGAGCTTCCCAGCCTTGAACTCCTCGGTAATGCGCTCCAGGGTTGTGTTGCTTATCTGTGCGGAGTGCTCGCGTACTGCAAAGAACTCGGCACCGAGGTATGCGAGGTCCATCGCATCGTTCCAAACACCTTCGCCCCGCAAACCACGAACTGCGGGCTGGGCGTCAAGCCACGCCCGACGCTTTGTCATCGTCCATGCCTCGTTGCCGTCGCGCCAATGCGCCATAGGAATCCGAGGAACTTCCACCTCGCGCGCACGTGATTTGTCGGCATCGATACCTGAGAGATGGGGCGTAACCCCACGCAATGTGGTCGAGAGCAAGCGATTGGTAACCGGACACAGCCAAAGCTTGGCAGGCTCCGCGATCGCCTGGTCTTGCAGCCGAAGAAAGTACCCGTGTCCATCTATCAGGAGGGCAGGACGCACGCCCCCCGTCAAATAGCTGAAGGCATCATCCAGCACCGTGTTGACGGAAGCGAGCGCGCTCGTATCTCCAGGGCTGAGACCAAAGGCAGCAAACAGCAGCCGATAAAGACGATGTCGAGGGGGCAGGCCCGCGCGCAATGGAGCTGGCCACAATAGCGGCCGCATCTGCGGCCCCCACAGGCCATCCGTACGACTAGGGACAACATCTCGATGCCGATAGAGGCGCTTTGGAAGCAGTGGCGCGCCCATCCACCGGGCGCTGTCCTCGCTGATGTCGACCGCAGCGTTTTCACGTACGTGCGTGCTGATCACGAGGGAAAGAAAGTCGCGCCACTCCGCATCAGTCCCACCGATTGCGCGCCAGCTGTTGGGGGAGGTCAGCGACTCCAGGGCTGGGTAGCGCAATTCCGCAAGACCCATTGTTTCGAGCGAGTTCATGCGCTTCGGGCGGCGATACAATTCGCGCAGCAGCAACTGATCCGCGGCCGCGCCGGGCTGACCAAACATGTGCGCAACCTCATCGAAGTATTGCGCCACGTGAGAGAGTTCGCTCCTAGCCGCAAGGCGCGCCGCCATATCACGCCAACCCAATCGACCACCCGCTGGACTCAACTTCTCGCGAATCTTTGCAATTTTCTCTTCCAGCCTGAGTCGCGCCTCGGTCGTGTCAGCCAGTTTCAATTGCTGCGAGAAGCCCGCCAACGCCATCTCTTGCACATCGCGCTCATCCGGTGAAATAGCGTCCTCACGCGATTCCGCGAGCGCGTGAGGAACTGCCGAACGGATGAAGTCGCGCAACGATCGGTCGAATAGCCTAACCGCGCCACGGGCGGTGCCTTGCCGGCTATCGGTGAATGCCAGAAGGCGACGCCCTCCGAGGAGCACATCAGGCCCAGCGCTGACATCCGGATCCGCGGGCGCTGAGCGCAACAATTCGGGAATAACTGTTCCTAATGTAAATGGACCGGAAACGCGCAGCTCCCTGCGCGCCCGGTCCACCTTCCAGGAACCGTCGCACACTGGACACTCGCGCAGGTGGTCATGCTCCGCTGCCACCAGCTCCGTCTGCCAGGATTCCGCATAGGCCTCGCCGGTCTTTCGATCGACCTGAATGATCTGCGTGACCTCATCGGCCTGCTTGTAGCGGCGCGGGAGCAGAATGAGCTTGGTTCGCGCCCCACCATCCGTGCCTAGTGCGATTTCTTCATCCGCAGCCGCATCGCTGTCCTCCGAATCTGCGCCATCCACGTCGCACAGGAATTCATTTTCTTTGGCACCGCTGGCCCGGATAAACATCTGGCCATTGGATGTCGCCGCCTCCGCATCGAGCGATTCGTGACCGCAGTGAATGCAAAGACGTAGCGGAAAGATCTTCGAATCGCAATGATCGCATGTGCTCCGATCTTTGAGAAAGACAGAACCGAATGCCCATTTCTCATCAAGGCCCTGACTCGCTCGACCGGGACAATCGCCGTTGATGCAAGCCCACGCTCCCTCAACCGTTTGCTGCATGACGTGCGATCTAACTGGGAGGAAGCGCGTATCCTGCCCCTCCTCCAAAATGCCTTTACGCGCGACACCGGAGCTCGCCACGTCAATCCAACGAGCGGCCTCGTTGGCGGGCAATTGGAGGTGACTCGCGACCTCGGATAGGCTCCGTGGGCTGGTCGCCAGGAACGACCTAAGCTGCAGCGCAGTCTTGCTGCCTGTCAGGTGGTTGAATAACTCAAACGCATCATCGATTTTCTCGAGCGAGTCTAGGCCAAGGCCCGGAGAGTCGACATTGCCGAGCTCCGGCACCGCGCGACGCCCCCGAACCACTGCAACACGCTCAATCAAAACGCCTGACAGGTCCGCTAGGAACCTGCGCAATGCCTCATCGGAGGCCGGCGAATCGTCACCGATCGTCGCGGAGGTCGCAATAACCTGAACGTCCTCCGGCAGAACCCCAAAGGCTTCCATGGTGCGCCGCAACTGGAGCGCAAGTTCGGCAGCCTGCGTTCCCATGTACGAGTGCGCCTCATCAATGACGATCCAGCGCAGTCTTCCGCGCGACTTCTGCAGAATCGGCGCATCGACATGCCGAACTAGCATGTATTCGAGCATCGTCGTATTAGTTATGAGCAACTGCGGAGGACTTTGACGAAGGTGCTTTCGATCTGGCACCTCCGCCACAGAGAAGCTCTTCCGCTTGTGGGCGGGAAGTTCATCCTCAAGCCTGCCGTTGTACAAGCAGAAACGGATCCGACCTCCAAATGGCTCGGTCCAAGCGGCAAGCCGCTCCCGCTGGCTCCGAATCAATGCATTGAGTGGATAGATAAACAGTGCGCGCACGCCTTCGTCCGCCTGCCCGCTCGAAGACTGGCGGGAGAGCTCGCTCAGGATCGGGAATAGGAATGATTCGGTCTTACCCGAGCCTGTACCGCTGGAGACAAGCACATGCTTGCGTTCTTGGAGGGCGGCCTGCCAGGCCGCAAGCTGGTGGGTGAAAGGCTGGCGGGTCTTCGGGAACGCATATTCCTTAGCGTATCGCTCCGGAGGCTGTCCGATCGCCTCGATGAACGACGCATCCAGCAAGCCATCATTCACGAGATTCTCGAGCGTTCTGTCCGCCTGCTGCCAGCCAAACATCGCCTCGAACGCAGGATCAGCCGTAATGCCAATGTCGCCTCCTGCGGGTGCCGCGAAGGTGGCATGTAGCAGCGCACGCAGCGAAGCGCTTGCCGGACGGAGCATGCTTACTGCCGCATCCGCTACGCGGGCCGGAAGTGCTTGCAAAAGAGGGGCGATCTTCAATGCATCTTGTATTTTCATGCGCAGGCGAGATGAATCCGAGCAGTCGCAAATAGGGTGTCAAAGAGGCTTCGATCGAAACGGCGAGCGAGCACTAGCTCGCGTCGTAGGTCGGCGGAAACGTCGCCCGTTTCCGACATGGTTGCGCACACGGCTGGTGCTACTAGGTAAGGAAGACGTTCGTCATCGCATTGGCGCGGTGTCGCACCGGGTAGCAATCTGGCGACATCACGAGATGCCGCAAGAACACGCGGTAGCGGAGGAAGCTGTGCCCCACCTTCTACGGCGGCGGCCAAGCATTGGCTCCACTGTTTCAGCTGGTCGCCCAGACGCGCTCTGGCTCCTGCGGCGAAGTGAGCCTTTTGCGGCGACGTGAGGCGACAACAAATCACGACGTTCTGAAGTACACCGGCAAATACCGCCCGGTCTTCCTCTGATACATGGAGGCAATCCGCACACGCATTAACGACACCATCAAACACGGCAGGTTCGACGCTGTGTCCGCCATACTTGCCGTCCATAGCCCCAGCCCACCAATCAGCCAGCGACCTCCAAGCGGATGTGGGGATCAAGTGCCACCAAAGCGGCTCATCACGTGCACGCTGAGCAAATGAGTTCGCATTCGATGCGCCGGAATAAGCAAGCAGTCGCAGGGCCACCTCTGACGACCCTAACAGCCCTCCGACGACATCGAGATATGGTCCCGGGACGTCTCGGAAACGCTGCAGCCATCGATCGATGAACGCAATCTCGGCCTGGTTATTCGCCTCTAGCGGTTGCGAAACTACGGACGACAGATGCCTAATCAGCGCATTCTTACGCTCTCTCTGAGAGGCATCTTTCTGTAGCAGCGACGCAGTGACGCTCGCCCCAGAAGACACAAAGTCACCTTCAATCTTGACGGCGAGCGGGCGAATGGATGACAGGTTGGCGGCAATTAGCGACCATCCCGGTTGTAGTGTGTCACCCAGACACCAGGCATCCTCACCCTCAATGTCGCGCTCAAGTCGTATGCACTCATCGTGCGAGAAATGTCTCGCCGTCAATTCAAGTTGTTCGGGCACGCTTTCGCCATCGGCATCCACCAGAATGCGATTCCCTTGGCGCACCAAGCGCACAGGCGCCACGTCGAGCGAGGTAGCCCGCCCCTCATCGATCATCTCGATGCGCATACGCCCATCCGCGCCGTGGCGGCTGGCATCCAGCTCGCGCAACTCTTCTGAGATCCACGACAGAGGCAAGCCATAGGAGATGCCATGGTCCAGTTCGCAGACGACTGGCATGGTCTGATTCCCACCCCAGCTGACAAATATAAGCCTGCCCGCTCGTTTAGCGAGGCAAGCCTCGTAGTGGCCAACACGGTCGAGGCTTGTCCTCGGCGGTGCAGGAGCGCCAGAGACGGTCTCGCGAAACCCGCTTGTCTGCGCATGGGAATTCAGCTCGATCGACGCGAGTGAACGGGAAACGGACGGCGGCGGGCGCAGAAGCACGGTCACCCGCGCCACACTCCCCGGCGATGCGTCTGCTGGCACGGTCCATTGTCCCGGGCTATCGGTGACCGGAGTCGGCTTAATCATTCCACCAACAAGCCAGCCCGGAGCTAGGGTCAGCCGGAACTTGGACGAGTCACTTGATTGGAATGTCACCTTGAAGTCGGCCGGCAGCACTAACGCCTTCCGCCTCGCGACGATCGCGTCACCCACGCGGGCTCGGTAGGTCACCAGTCCAAGTGCACCTTTTAGTTGATTCGACCATGTGTCTCCCAGGGCCGACTTCCATTCAAGGACAGCCACCGGGGCGTCGCGTAATTCGGCCGTTGGCGCCCCCGCGAAGACCGTCCCCGCATCGGGCGAATGGACTGCCAACCGACGTCCTCGCAGATCAATCAGCAAAGAGTCTTCCAGACTTGAGGCGCGTACGTCATAGACCTCACCTCCGCACTCAACTGAAATTCGCCCTTCTGTTTGCGCAAGCCTACGTAACCCGCTCGGAAACTGGATCTGACCTCGCTCCGTAACCTCTCCCTCGATGATCGCGTCCTGCGGAACGCAAACCAGAACATGCATGTCGCGCGCTCGCCCGTCGCCTTGCGTGAGGAAACGCCAGCGATCAATCGACGCCCCCGGCACGGGGACATCGCTAGGAACGAAGACCCACGGCATCGATGCATCAAGTGCGTCGCCGTCTCGTACGGGCAATAGGAATGCGCAGCCGGCCGCGGCGGCTATCAGACCAACGGATATATCAGGAGCATCGAAAGGAGACGGAATTCCGAGCTGAGAGGCAGTGGGGCGCGGCCGGACGAGGTATCGACCGCTGGGTTGCCGCGACAGCGAAGCAAGTGGGCGGACGGAGATACCGTCCGCCGTCACTCCCAACTTCAGTACAGCCGGGGTATCTCCATCCGGCAAATCGAGCGAGTCCGGAAGCGGGGCGAGTTTCGTCATCCATTGCCACGCGTCGCCTAGGTGGTGCAGTTCGCGAACACATATTGCACTATCCAGCGCGCCTGAGGACGTTGCCTGACGCGCCGTCTCCAGGAGCTCTCGCAATAGCTGTTTTGCTGCTTCCGAGTCAAGACGGAACGGCAAGCGCGACTGCAAGTCCGGAATGCTGTCGAGGTACTCCGAAAGTGAATGCTTCTGAGGGTCAAATTCCCGTGCGAGCATGGACGCTGCTCCGGCCACCTCGACACAGAGCTGTTCGAAATCATGGGATTGCCGGTAGCTTCTCGGGAGCCTGGAGATAGGAATCTCAAGTCCGGCGCGTTGTACTGCGGCGCCTTCTCCGCCCCGCACGTATTCTCGAATCAGGCGCTTCAAAAGCGAGCGCAGCGCGGAATAGCCTTCCACAAAGGCCACAGGAAAGCCGCCATTAACCACCAGCGTTTCCAGATACTGGTGACTCATCCCGTCACCGCGGATGACCATCAGGCTCCAGTACGAGAGTGCTTTCAGTAGGAGGGGGCCGAACTGCAGCCCTGCAAGACGCCGGAGTGTTGCGACCGCAACGCCGCAGTCCTCCCACGACCATGGACCTTCTCGGTAGCTTCGGCGGAAGTTCTCGGCCGCCACCAGCGGAACAAGGCGAACGCGCTGCTCAAGCGGATAACGGCGGTCGAGTAGAGAAGCTGAGAGCGCTTCTAGCTCTGGGGCTCGACATTCATATCGGTAGAGTGCACGGCCGTCCGGAGCGACGAGTCCACGTAGCGCCAGGAACGCGGACAGAGCAGTACTCGCCCCACACGCACGGGCAGGATGCATGATCGTCATGCGCCCCATTCCCTAGGCTGGCCTATGCCAAAGCGCAGCCGACATTTCAAGGCGCTGACGGCGCCCGTCACCATTCCATAGTGCAACACGGAAGCCCCCCTCCTAGCCCCAAGTTAAGCACACCTGCCAATCAAACGGAAATCTTGACCAAGCGTCGATCTCAATATCATCTGATACTGACCCCGGGCGTATGGCACGGCTGGCGGGGGCTTTGCCAGCCAGGGGCGATTTAATGATTCAACATACCCTCTCTAGACAAGTCTCATTAGCTCAATGCTCGAACTCCTGACCAAGCCCATCAAAGTGCGCCGGTTGGTGCCGATCATTTACTCCAAGCCTTTTCGCGATACGGGAAGGTATGACAGCTCCGAGAGACTTCCCGATGTTGACTTGCTTCTTGATCGGACCCTGGCCGGGTACTCAGCCATCGTGATGATGCTCGCCTTGCCGGCATAGCGATATCGATAGCGCCAGACCTGTGCACCATTGGGCGTACTTCGATGCACAGGCCATTGGTGTCTACGATTCAGTATGCGCTTTCGCGCGGCTTGAGTGTGCGCAGCTTAGTGTCGGTGAACATATGCGAGTCAACCATTTGTATGTCAGACGCCCCGTGGCTGACCCTGTGACTCACAGCCTGACTCGCATTTCTGTCGGATTCAATCGGACGACCCAGGACAGGCACGTACAAAAAAACCCCGCAATTTGCCGGCTTATGACCAACGTCTGGACTAACCTAGACAACGCTGGATCATTATATGGTGGGCCCACCAGGATTCGAACCTGGAACCAAGGGATTATGAGTCCCCTGCTCTAACCGTTGAGCTATAGGCCCTGTAAGGGTTTCAGGCGCGTTTGCGCGGGGACCGTGGTAATTCCGGTGTAACCGCGTCGCCTGAAAGGTGCTGCTGTAGGGCCGCCATTGCGTCCTGCATCGAAGCCGCGTGAGTGTACCGTTCGGCCATGGCTCTTGTCTTCCAGCCGCCCATTGCCTGGATGGTGGCCGCATCAAGCCCGGCGTGCGCCGCGTTGGTAGCTGCGGTGTGTCGCATGGTGTGCGGGGTGACGTGCTTGGTTATGCCCGCGGCTCGCACGCATCGCGCGAACACGGAATTCATCTGGTACGCCCGGCCGCTGCCGGCGCGTGCCGAGGGGAAGAGAAAGTCGTCGGACTGAAGACCCTCGATGACCTTGGCAAGGTATTCGGCCAGCACCTGCGGCATCGGCTGCTCGCGCCGGCCGGCCTTGTCCTTGCCGATCCACAGGATGCGCCGCTGCACGTCGACGTCGCCGGCGCGCAGGTTGAGCGCCGCGCTGTGCCGCAGGCCGGTGTAGAGCGTCACCATCACGAACCGGTGCGCCAATGGCGACAGATCCTCCTGCGCGGCCAGCAGCAGCCGCTGCGACTCCTCCGGGGTCAGGTAGACCAGCTTCCCCTGGGGTTCACGCTGTCGGACCAGCAGCGGCGCTGCAGCGAGAAGCTTGCGCCGACGCATGGTGTTGAGCATGTGCAGCAGCGCAGAACGCTCACGGTTGATCGTGCCCGCGCTGGCGCCCTCGCCTTTCCGGGTGGCCACGTAGGCGAGCCAGTCATCATCGGTCAGCCTGGCGACCGGTCGGCGCCCGAGGTGCGGCTTGATGTGATCGCGGAACCGCCGCTCCTTGGTGTCAATGTCCTTGCCGTCATGCCTGCGCAGATAGTCCAGGTAGTCGTCAGCCGCCTGCGCGACGGTCTGCGAGGCGTTGCCCTTGCTCCCCTGCACCCCGTGCGACGCACTGCGCTTGGCGGCCTTGAGCGCGGCCACCACGTCCTCCGCTTGCGTACGGGTGTACCCCTCCGACTCCAAGCCCACCACCTGGTGATGCCGGCGCCTTGCCACCATCACGTTGACCGACCAGCGACCATCGCCGTTCGCGGTGCGGGTGTAGGTGATCCCGTGTTCGCTGATGGACTGGCCGGGCTTCAGCGCGCGCTGCGCCGACCTGGTGAGCTTGGTAAACGCAGCCATCAAAAGTCCATTTCGTCCATCCATCGCATGCGGGCCTGAAGGTCATCTCCAAGAACCTTCACATCTTCACGGAGGCGGTCCAGATACTTGGCTATGCGCAGGTTCTGCTCTTCCAGCATCCGCTGCTCTTTGATGATCTCCGCAATCCGCGCAGATAGCTGGGCGGCCATATCTGAGTCATCCTCCTTTCGGACAGCGCCCGTATAGCTGGCAAGTTCCTTGCTGAGATCCTCAAGGCGCTGCTCCCCCTCTTGGAGCGCAGCGAGAAGATCGCCGCGCTCCGCAAGCCTAGCCTGCAGAAGCGTTGCTTCCAGAACTGACTCAAAGCTCGCCTCGAGCCGCCGAACCAGCTCGGCGGTGAAGCTGCGGCCTGCCTCATTGGCAGCCTGCGTGATGCGCTCCTTCAAGGCAGCAGGGAGCCGCACGTTTGTTTGCTGGTCGTCTTTCTTAGCCATGCCAAACGATAGCACGTAGCAAAAGTGCTTGCATATTCCAGATTCCGGGAGTAGCGTCTCCAACGTAGCACTTTTGCTACGTTCGCCCGGAAGGCACATGAGCAACCCCCAAGCCACCAACCCGCCGCTGGATCGCCTCAGCACCTCAGCCGCAGCGGAGCGGCTCGGTCTGAGCAAGAGCACTTTGGACAAGATGCGATGTGAGGGGCGTGGCCCCCGATACCTGCGGGTGGGCAAGCGTTGCTTCTACCGGCCTGCAGACCTGGACGCCTACCTGGAGGCCGCAGTTGTGGAGACGGCGGACAGCCGTGCGCTGCCCCGCTGAAAAGGAAACGGCTCGCCCGGCGGCAACCGGGACGAGCCGTGAAAGCCATCGAACCCTCACCAGGAACGAGACCATGAAGAAGACTGTACAGCAACCAGCGCCCGAATCAATCGGGCAAACCCCCGATGCGCATTCAGAAAACTCTGACGCACTGGCTCCGGCAGACACCCGCTACGACTGGTTGCGCGAGGAATGGCGGCAGAGCAACCACGCTGATCAGTACCGGCTGGAGATGGTTGACCGCGCGCTGTACGCCGCCAGTGGGCTCCAGAGGATTTTGATCCGGGAACAGCGCGGCCGCGCGCTGCAGGCCGCCGCCCCCGATCAGCTGTCCCATGACCTGCTGGACGAGCCCGAGGCCGAATCAATGTGCGACGCGGTAGCGCTGCTCCTGCACATGGCCATCGACACCCTGGAGCCTCTGCGCAGTGGGGGTGGTCGATGAGCCGCCGATTCGAAGTGATCCCCATTGCCTGCGACTGCTGCGGCAAACCGCTGCTGCCGGTGTTCGGCACGTTCCATCGGGTGGAGCGGGAGTTCGGGTGGGCCTCCCTGCCCTACGTGCTGTGCGGCGACTGCGCCCTGCAGCACCGGGGCAACCCGACCGACGCGCGTGTGCACGAGTGGATCCAGCGCCGCGCCGATCGCGCCGGCGCTGATTGGGGCCGCAGTGTCGGTCAGCTGCTGCAGAGTGCCGCTCGGGTGGTGGCCGCACGGGAGCGCATGCGATGAACGTGACCCGGATCACCCCGAGGGCTCAGGTGGAGCGAGATCTCCTGCTCCCAGCACATCTGCGAGAGCAAGGGTTCGGATTTCAAATCGATGCCCTGCTCGGCTATGCGTCAGCGGTCATCAACTGCATCCACCACGCGGGGCCAGATTGCGCGGATGAGCGCGCGCTGGAAGTGGTGCAGATGCTGATCGGATTTGCTCGCGATCTTTCCAAAGAGCGCGACGGCCACGAGCTGGAAGAGAACGTGTGACACGCATGTCCAAGCGGGCAAAGTTCACTGGCCGAGGGAAGGGGCCACCCTTCCTTTCGATCCTCCATGACATATCCGACTCGCCAGAGTTCGGAAGCCTAAGCGCCTGGGCGTGCAAGCTCCTCATCGAGCTTGCACGCCAGTACAGGCCCGGCAGGAACGGTGATCTGAGCATCCCCTGGTCGATGCTCAAGGAGCGTGGCTGGAACAGCAAATCAACGGTGGTCGCGGCCAAGCGAGAGCTACTGGAGGCCGGCTGGATCATCGAGACCCGGAAGGGCACCAACAACGTATGCAGCCTGTACGCGCTCACCTACTACGCCATCGATGAGTCAGACAAGCACCTGGAGCCGCCAACCACGACGCCGCCACACCTTTGGCGAGCAAAACGAAAAGAGGGGTCGCTATGTGTACCGACAGCGAGCAGCAGCAGTGCGTAGAAATTGAGAATCGGGTTCGCTATGCGTACCTACGAGGTCGCTATGTGTACCTACTCGAAGAGGTGTCGGTACACCTACAGACCTCCGGGTTCGCTATGTGTACCAGTCAAGGCTGTTTTGGCCTGTTCCGGGGTCGCTATGTGTACCCCTATCTACATATCTACCAAGCGGGAGCGCAGCGGACGCTTGGTGCTGTTGCTCCCGGCTCTTGCTGTACGTCTTTTCAGGGCCTCAGGCCCGAACGGCGCGAGCTGCACGGGGCGCACCCCATGCGCCCGCTGCACCCGATGCACCACGTTCACCAGTGCACGACGTTCACCGCCACCGCATGTGCGTTGTGCGGAAAGCCCATCACCAGCTCACCCACAGGCAGACCACGCACCTATTGCAGCTCTGCCTGCCGTCAAAAGGCGTATCGCAATCGCCTGTTGTTACGAAACCCATTGAGCCGCGCGCTGGAAGGCGTATCGTTGCAGTTGTCGGCGATCCGCGATCCCGACACCGCACACTCCGCGATCAGCGATCCGGCAGCGGCCAATGAGTTCACTTGGCAAGCCTGTACCGGAGATTCCCGCGCGTGATCGTTAGCCCCTCCTTCGTAATCGAAAAGTCCCTCGGGCAAGGCCGCTTCGCTGGCCTGGCATGGTCCTTTCTGGACACGCCTGACCGAGAGGGCGACCTCATCTTGCCTTCTGCACTGGCGCGCGCTGTCGATGCAGCCAAGAGCCGTCCAGAGATCCGCATCGAACACGATCCCGACCAGGTAGCGGGCGTGATCGACGTGATGACTGTTACTGACCGTGGCCTGGAGGTAGAGGGCCAGATCAACACGGCGCAGACCATCGGGCGCAAAGCCTACGACCGCCTCAGTGACCGCTCACTGGGCGCGCTGAGCATGGGCTTCGTCGGCAGCGCCGAGACCTCGGGCCGCAACCGCGTGTTCACCGAGATCACTGCCATCCCTGAAATCTCCCTGTGCCGCGAGCCGATGAACGCCGGTAGCCGCATCCATGCGGTCAAGAGCTGGGCGCAGGTGGATTCAGAGCGCGCGCTGGAACACCTCCTGCGGGACGTGGGCATGCCCAATCGTCTCGCCCGCAAGTCGGCCGCCATCGTGTGGCCAGCCATTTCCACCGACGACGACGATGCGCGCGCTGAGACGCTCGCACGCCAGCTCGACGCCATCACCCGCTCACTGAGGAACAACGC
>NZ_JAPTFQ010000040.1:0-41716 GCF_030985535.1 Stenotrophomonas sp. Sm2128 | reverse complement strand
TACGTCCCTGTAAGCTTGGCAGCCGCATCCATGCGGCTGACACCCCGCACTCCGACACCGCCCCACCTCTGACAGATTCCTGCTGCTGTTGGTAGGTGTCGACCTTGGTCGACACGGTAGATCCACGCCATGCGTGATGCATTTCGATTCCAATTCGAAATATTCGATTCCGATGGAGATTCATCCACGCATGGCGTGGATCTACTGCAGATCGCGGAGATCTGTCGAAGGCGGGGTGGGTCCGGTTGCGGGGGCGTGAGCCGCATGGATGCGGCGACCGAGCCTACACGGACGTACTTGCGGCGTCCCCCGCAAACTGACCCACCCCGCCACCCCACGGAGAACCAGCTTCTGACGTTGACGTTGATTGCAGCGGGTGCAGGGCGCCGCCCTGCCGAACTAAACTACCCGCCGTTGTCCCTGCAGGATTGCCCATGTTCGATACCTCGCCCCAGCTCGATTGCGCCGGCCGCATCCTGCGCCTCGACCGTGCCCGGGTCATGGGCATCGTCAACGTCACCCCGGACTCGTTCTCCGATGGCGGCGCGCACGACACCACCGAGGCTGCGGTCGCCCATGGCCTGAAGCTGGTCGAGGAGGGCGCGGACCTGCTGGACATCGGCGGCGAATCGACCCGGCCGGGCGCTGCGCCGGTATCGGTGGAGGAGGAACTGCGCCGGGTGATTCCGGTGATCGAGCAGCTGGCCGCACGCACCCGGGTGCCGATCAGCATCGACACCTTCAAGCCGGAAGTGATGCGCGCGGCCGTGGCGGCTGGCGCCGGCATGATCAATGACATCTACGGCCTGCGTCAGGAAGGGGCGCTCGACGCCGCCGCTGCAACCGGCGTGCCGGTGGTGCTGATGCACATGCAGGGCGAGCCAGGCCACATGCAGGCCGATCCACATTACGACGACGTGGTCGCCGAGGTGCACGGCTTCCTGGTCCAGCGCCTGTTCGCTGCCGAGATGGCGGGCATTGCGAAGAAGAACCTGCTGATCGATCTCGGTTTCGGTTTCGGCAAAACCACCGCCCACAACATGACCCTGCTGGCACGCTCCGAGCAGTTCCTGGAGCTGGGCGTGCCGATGCTGGCGGGCCTGTCGCGCAAGCGCAGCCTGGGCGAACTGACCGGTCGCGACACACCGTCCGAGCGCGTGGCCGCCTCGGTGGCCGCGCACCTGATTGCGGTGCAGCGTGGTGCGCGCATCGTGCGCGTGCATGACGTGGCGGCCACCGTCGATGCGCTGAAGATCTGGCAGGCGGTCGAGGCCGTGCCGACGCCGCGCGCCGACGCCACGCCGACGATCCGCTGGCCGGACGAAGACTGATGGGCATCGACCGGCGGCCACTGGCGATCGCCGTGATGGGGCCGACCGCCAGTGGCAAGACCGCCACCGCGATCGCTCTGGCACAGCAGCTGGATGGCGAAATCGTCAGCGTCGATTCGGCGCTGGTATATCGCCACCTGGATATCGGCTCGGCCAAGCCGGATGCGGCCGAGCGTGCGCAGGCGCCGCACCATCTGCTGGACCTGCGCGATCCGTGGCAGACCTACTCGGCAGCCGAATTCGCCGCCGATGCCGGCCGGGTCGTGGCCGACATCGTGGGGCGCGGCAAGATGCCGATCCTGGCCGGCGGCACGGGTCTTTATTTCCGGGCGCTGCTGCAGGGTCTGTCGCCGATGCCGGAGGCCGATCCGGCGACGCGCGAGGCGCTCAGCGCCGAGGCGGCCGAGCGTGGCTGGGCGGCACTGCACGCAGAGCTGGCCAAGGTCGATCCGGCGGCGGCCGCACGCATCCATGCTACCGACCCGCAGCGCATCCAGCGGGCGCTGGAGGTCTATCGCCTGACCGGCACCCCCATCACTGAATGGCAGCGCCGGCCGGGCGTAGCGCCCTTGCCGGTGCGCACCCTCAAGCTGGTCCTGGCGCCGCGTGATCGCGCGGTGCTGCACCAGCGTATCGAGGCGCGCTTCGACGCCATGCTGGCACAGGGCTTTCTCGACGAGGTGCGGGCGTTGCGCGCGATGCCGGAAATGGCTGCCGTGGAGGCGCCGCTGGACCTGCCGGCAGTGCGCGCGGTCGGCTATCGCCAGGCCTGGGAGTACCTGGACGGGGAGGGCGATGCTGCCCGCTTCCGTGACAAGGCCATCTTCGCCACCCGGCAGCTGGCCAAGCGCCAGCTGACCTGGCTGCGCGGTGAGCTTGATGCGCGCTGGTTCGACCCCCATATCGACCACGAGCGTCTTGCCGGCGCGGTGTCGACCTTCGTCGCACGCTGAACCCCCGCCAGCCGTGTAACATCATCGGTCGGCGGGCGGCTCGGGGGCCGTGGCAACCGTCGGCAACCCAATAAGAACAATAATCAGGAGTGTGCAATGTCCAAGGGGCAATCGCTGCAGGATCCTTTCTTGAACGCACTGCGGCGCGAACGCGTGCCGGTTTCGGTGTACCTGGTCAACGGCATCAAGCTGCAGGGCACGATCGAGTCGTTCGACCAGTTCGTGGTCCTGCTGCGCAACACGGTCAGTCAGATGGTCTACAAGCACGCCATTTCCACGGTTGTTCCGGCACGCAACGTGAAGGTCGGCCCGGGCGGTGGTTACGTGCAGTCGGGTGAAGGTGGTCAGGCAGGTGATGAAGCAGACGAGTAAGACCGGAGCGGTGAATGTTTGACCGCTCGAAAAAGGGCGAACACGCCCTGTTGATCCAGCCCCATTTCGGCAAGCTGGAAGACGATGTGCTGGAAGAATTCGGTGATCTGGCCCGCTCGGCTGGGGCCAGCATCGCCGCGACGATCACTGCGCGCCTGGACCGTCCGAATCCGTCGACCCTGATCGGCAGCGGCAAGCTGGACGAGATCAAGGCCGCGGCCGATGCCAGCGGTGCCGACCTGATCCTGGTCAACCATGCGTTGAGCCCGGGCCAGGAGCGCAACCTGGAACGTTTCCTCGAGCGCCGTGTGATCGACCGTACCGGCCTGATCCTGGACATCTTCGCCCAGCGTGCGCACAGCCACGAGGGCAAGCTGCAGGTCGAGCTGGCGCAGCTGCGCCACCTGGCCACGCGGCTGGTGCGCGGCTGGACCCACCTGGAACGCCAGCGCGGTGGTTCGATCGGCCTGCGCGGCCCGGGTGAAACCCAGCTGGAAACCGACCGCCGCCTGCTGCAGAAGCGGGTCGAACAGCTGCAGAAACGCCTGGAAAAGGTGGAGGTGCAGCGCACCCAGATGCGCCGTGCGCGCGTGCGCAGCGAACTGCCGCGCGTCGCCCTGGTGGGCTACACCAACGCAGGCAAGTCGACCCTGTTCAACGCCATGACCGGCGCCGAGGCTTATGCCGCCGACCAGCTGTTCGCGACGCTGGACCCAACCGTGCGCCGCATTGCGGTGCCGGGGGGCAACGTGGTGCTGGCCGACACCGTCGGTTTCGTCCGCGACCTGCCACATGACCTGGTCGCCGCGTTCCGTTCGACCCTGTCCGAAGCGCGCGAGGCCGATTTCCTGCTGCACGTGGTCGACGCCGCCGATCCGCATCGCGAGGAGCGCATCGCCCAGGTCGACGAGGTGCTGACCGCGGTCGGTGCCGGCGACCTGCCGCAGCTGCTGGTGTTCAACAAGATCGACCGCATCGAGGGTGCCGACGTCCGCCACGACGGCCAGGATGGCATCCCGGACGAATCGCGCCGCGAGCGGGTGTGGATTTCCGCACGCGACGGGCAGGGCCTGGAGCTGCTGCAGGCGGTGCTGGGCAAGCGCCTGGGCCTGCAGCACGTCACCGGCGAACTGCGCCTGCCGCCGGATGCCGGCCGCCTGCGTGCGCGCCTGCACCAGCTGGAAGTGATCCGCAGCGAGCAGGCCGATGAAGACGGCTGGCTGCTGCAGGTCGACCTGCCGATCGCCGAAGCCGAAAAGCTGGCCGCCAGCGCCGACGGCGCGCCGATCCGGGCGCTGCTGCCGGAGAAGCTGCCGGAGTGGTGAGGTAGCGGCCAATCCCCGGTAGTGCCGGCCGTTGGCCGGCAGCGACCGTGCTGGAGGGGCGCGACATCCGCCTGTCATCTGCGGTACAACGTGCAGGTTCTTCACCCCACCGTCATGCCGATGTCCATTCCCACCGACGCTGACCTCAACGCCCAGTCCGCCGCGCTCGGGCAGCGCCTGCAGCAGGCTTCGCTGCAGTTGGTGACCGCTGAAAGCTGCAGTGGTGGCTGGATCGCCAAGTGCATGACCGATATCGCCGGTTCCTCGGCCTTCTTCGACTGCGGCATGGTGGTCTACAGCTACGAAGCCAAGCAGCGCCTGCTGGGTGTGCGCGCGCAGACCCTGGAGCAGTTCGGTGCGGTCAGCCGCGAAACCGTGCTGGAGATGGTGTCCGGCGCACTGGTCAATTCCGGTGCCGGCATCGCCGTGGCGGTGACCGGCATCGCGGGTCCTGGCGGTGGCAGCCCGGACAAGCCGGTCGGCAGTGTCTGGATCGGCTGGAAGCGCCGTGGCGGCTACGCCCGCGCCGAACTGTTCCAGTTCGATGGCGACCGCGAAGCCATCCGCCGGCAAACCGTGGCGGCGGCATTGCGCGGTATCGACGCCCAGCTGTGACATGCTGCTCCGGTAATCGTCCGGAGCACGCATGATGTGGGAAACGCTGGGCACGGTCCGTGACCTGGGCCGACTGCAGGAAATCGCTGTCGTCCTGATCCGCTATGGCTTCGGCGACGTGGTGCGGCGCATCGGCCTGGCCAGCACGCTGGAGCGGGCAGGGCGCCTGCTGCACTGGAACGAGGAGCGGCAGGAACTGCTGCGGATGACCGCGCCGGTGCGCGTGCGCAGCGCGATGCAGGATCTCGGCCCGACCTTCGTCAAGCTCGGTCAGGTGCTGGCGACGCGTGTCGACCTGCTGCCACCGGAATGGATCGCCGAGCTCTCTGAACTGCAGAACGCAGTGCCGGCGCTGCCGTACGCGGATATCCGCGAGCAGCTCGAGGCCGACCTTGGTGCATCGCCGTCAGAAGTGTTCGCCTTCCTCGATGAAACCCCGATGGCCGCCGCTTCGCTGGCGCAGGCCCACCGCGCGCGCCTGCATGACGGTCGCGAGGTGGTGCTGAAGGTGCGTCGCCCCGGCATCCGCGATGTGGTTGAGGCCGACCTGCGGCTGCTGGCCCGCCTGGCGGAGATCGTCGAGGCGCGACTGCCGGACCTGCGTCGTTACCGCCCGGCCGAGGTCGTGCAGCAGTTCACCGTGTCGCTGCGCCGCGAACTGGATTTCGCGGCGGAATGCCGCAATGCCGAGCGCATCGCGCGCAACTTCAGCGGCCGTGATGACATACTGATTCCGAAGGTGCACTGGCAGTGGACCTGCGAGAGCCTGAACGTGCAGGACTTCGTCGACGGCATTCCTGGCCGAGACCTGGCCGGCGTCGATGCGGCGGGCCTGGACCGGCGCGAGCTGGCACGGCGTGGCGCCGGCATTGTGCTGAAGATGGTGCTGGAGGACGGCAGCTTCCACGCCGATCCACACCCCGGCAACATCATCTACCTGCGTGACGGCCGCATCGGCGTGATCGATTTCGGCATGGTCGGCGCCTTGTCGGAAGTGCGGCGTTTCCAGGTGGCTCAGCTGCTGCACGGGCTGGTCGAGCAGGACCCGCAGGGCGTGGCCGACGTGCTGCTGGACTGGGCCGGCGGTGTTGAGGTGGACGAGAACCGGCTGCAGCACGACATCAGCCAGTTCGTAGATCAATACCGTGGCGTGCCGCTGAAGGACCTGCACATCGGCCTGATGCTGGGCGACATCACCCAGCTGCTGCGCAGCTACAGCCTGACCCTGCCGGCTGACCTGGCGCTGATGATCAAGGCGTTCCTGACCCTGGAAGGCATGGGCCGGCAGCTGGACCCGGATTTCGACATGGCCAGTGCCGCGCGCCCGTTCCTGGAGCGGGTGGTGCTGCAGCGCTATGCGCCCAAGGCGCTGCTCAAGCGCGGCCGCCGCAGCCTGCTGGGCCTGGTCGACTTCGCCGGTGAGCTTCCCCGCGACCTGCGCAAGCTGGTGCAGGCGGCGCGCCGGGGACGCCTGCAGTTGAAGGTGGAAACCACGGCGCTGCAGGGCTTCGGCGAACAGGTGAACCGCGCAGCGAACCGGTTGGTGATGGGCATCGTCACTGCTGCGCTGATCATCGGTTCCTCGATCGTGATGCACAGCGTCGGCGGCGTCTCCAGCCGCTGGCTGCTGGCACTGGGCGTGTGTGGCTTCATCGGCGCCGGCTTCTGCGGCGTGTGGATCCTGTTCTCGATATGGAGAAGCGGTAAACACACGTGAGTGTGTTTACCGCGGAATCGCGCAGCGATTCCTGTAGAGCCGACTGTTAGTCGGCTGCATTTGCTTTTGTCGCCCCCGGCACTTGCAGTCCCGGATATTAGTAGTAATACTACTAACCATGGACCTGACCGACACCCAGCAGGCGATCCTGCAGTTGATCGCCGAGCGTATCGAGAGCGAAGGCGCGCCGCCCTCGCAGACTGAAATCGCACGTGCGTTCGGCTTCAAGGGCGTGCGCGCGGCCCAGTACCACCTGGAAGCCCTGGAGCAGGCCGGTGCGATCCGTCGCATCCCCGGTCAGGCCCGCGGCATCCGCCTGGTGCAGGCACCGCCGGTCGAGAAGCTGGCCGAGCCGGGCCTGCCCGACAGTGTGCTGCGCCTGCCGGTGCTGGGCCGGGTTGCGGCCGGCCTGCCGATCGGCGCCGACATCGGCTCGGACGATTTCGTGGTGCTGGACCGGGTGTTCTTCTCGCCCGCGCCGGACTACCTGCTGAAGGTGCAGGGCGATTCGATGATCGACGAGGGCATCTTCGACGGTGACCTGATCGGCGTGCATCGCACCCGCGACGCCCATTCCGGGCAGATCGTGGTGGCCCGCATCGATGACGAGATCACGGTCAAGCTGCTGAAGATCGCCAAGGATCGCATCCGCCTGCTGCCGCGCAATCCTGATTACAAGCCGATCGAGGTACTGCCGGATCAGGACTTCGCGATCGAGGGCCTCTATTGCGGCCTGCTGCGGCCCAACCGTTGACCCGTTCCATAGCGCATTACCCCGCGGTCTTTTGTGGCGATTCTCTGGTTCCACTGAGGTTGGTACGGATGTCCGATAATTCTTTTCAGAGCGCCGGGCAGAATCTCAGCCTGTGCGATACGTCCGACTTAAAGTGAACCCATGGCAAAGAAGACCCCCAAAGACAGCACCTCCAACGACACGACCTCTGCAAGGACCAATCCGATGGACGAGAACAAGAAGCGCGCCCTCGCTGCAGCTCTGGGCCAGATCGAAAAGCAGTTCGGCAAGGGCTCGGTGATGCGCATGGGCGACCGCGTGGTCGAACCCGTCGAAGCCATCCCGACCGGTTCGCTGATGCTCGACATCGCGCTGGGCATTGGTGGTCTGCCGAAGGGCCGTGTCGTTGAGATCTACGGGCCGGAATCCTCGGGCAAGACCACCTTGACCCTGCAGGCCATCGCCGAATGCCAGAAGATGGGCGGTACCGCGGCCTTCATCGACGCCGAGCACGCGCTGGACCCGATCTACGCCGCCAAGCTGGGCGTGAACGTGGACGACCTGCTGCTGTCGCAGCCGGACACCGGTGAGCAGGCGCTGGAAATCGCCGACATGCTGGTCCGTTCGGGTTCGGTCGACATCCTGGTGATCGACTCGGTTGCCGCGCTGACCCCGAAGGCCGAAATCGAAGGCGAGATGGGCGACCAGCTGCCAGGCCTGCAGGCCCGCCTGATGAGCCAGGCGCTGCGCAAGCTGACCGGCAACATCAAGCGCTCCAACACCCTGGTGATCTTCATCAACCAGCTGCGCATGAAGATCGGCGTGATGATGCCGGGCCAGAGCCCGGAAACCACCACGGGTGGCAACGCGCTGAAGTTCTACGCCTCGGTCCGCCTGGACATCCGCCGTATCGGCGCGATCAAGAAGGGTGACGAGATCATCGGTAACCAGACCAAGATCAAGGTCGTCAAGAACAAGCTGGCACCTCCGTTCAAGCAGGTCATCACCGAGATCCTGTATGGCGAAGGCATCAGCCGTGAAGGCGAGCTGATCGACATGGGTGTGGATGCCAAGCTGGTCGAGAAGGCTGGCGCCTGGTACAGCTACGGTGAAGAACGCATTGGCCAGGGCAAGGACAACGCCCGCGGCTACCTGCGCGACAACCCGACTGTCGCCGCCAAGCTCGAGGCCGAGCTGCGCGAGAAATTCCAGCCGGCCGAAGCGGCCCGCGAGGAAGGCGACGACGAAGGCGAAGACGAATAAGGCTTGCTGTGGGGCAGGGTGGCGCCGTCAGTGACGTCGCCCTGTCCCGCAGGTTCGAATCGCCCAAGGATGGGCTGGGCGCCACGGATGGCGCCACCCTTGGAGTACCCATGTCCGACGCCGAAGACATTCCGACCGGCCGCAAGCGCCGGCCGCGTGAGCAGACCCCCGTGCAACGGGCACTGGGCCTGCTGGTCCGCCGCGAGCACTCGCGCAAGGAACTCACCCGCAAGCTGACCGCCCGTGGCATCGAAGACGAAGCCGCGCAGGCCGCTGTCGCCAAGTTGACCGAGGCCGGCTGGCAGGACGACACCCGTTTTGCCGAGAACCTGGTGAGGATGCGCGCCAACACCGGTTATGGGCCGATCCATGTCCGCGCCGAGCTGGGGACCCACGGCCTGGACAGTGCCGCGATTGCCGCAGCGATGGACAGCTACGAAGGCGACTGGCAGGAAAACGCCCGTGATCTGGTCCGCCGACGCTTTGGCGAGGCCGGCCCGCAGGACCTGACACAGCGGCGCAAGGCTGCCGATCTGCTGGCCCGACGGGGCTTCGACGGCGACAGCATCCGCCGCGCGACCCGCTACGACCCGGATGACTGAGACTGGCGGCGTCGGGCCTGATACCCTTTAGGTTTTCGGCGGTCCCTCGCGACCCTGGCCAACGCGGCCGGTGGTCCGGGTCCGCCGGCCCGCAGACTGCCAGCCCCCAATGAACGCATCCGCCAAATTCACGACTTCCCAGATCCGCAGCGACTTCCTTGAATTCTTCAAGGGCAAAGGCCACACCATCGTGCCGTCGGCGCCGCTGGTGCCGGGCAATGATCCGACCCTGCTGTTCACCAACTCCGGCATGGTGCAGTTCAAGGACGTGTTCCTTGGCGCGGAAAAGCGCAGCTACGTGCGCGCGGCCGACGTCCAGCGCTGCCTGCGCGCGGGCGGTAAGCACAACGACCTCGACCAGGTCGGCTACACCGCGCGCCACCACACTTTCTTCGAAATGCTGGGCAACTGGTCGTTCGGCGACTACTTCAAGAAGGACGCGATCGCCTGGGCCTGGGAACTGCTGACCCAGGTCTGGAAGCTGCCGGCCGAACGCCTGCTGGTCACCGTCTACCAGACCGATGACGAAGCCTACGCGCTGTGGCGCGACATGGTCGGCGTGCCGGAAGAGCGCATCGTGCGCATCGGCGATAACAAGGGCGCACCGTTCGCCTCGGACAACTTCTGGCAGATGGCCGACACCGGCCCGTGCGGCCCGTGCACCGAGATCTTCTACGACCACGGTGACCATATTGCCGGTGGCCCCCCGGGTTCCCCGGATGAAGACGGCGACCGCTTCATCGAAATCTGGAACCTGGTTTTCATGCAGTTCGACCGCCAGCCCGACGGCACCCTGGTGCCACTGCCGGCGCCGTGCGTGGATACCGGCATGGGCCTGGAGCGCCTGGCGGCGATCCTGCAGCACGTGCACACCAACTATGAGATCGACCTGTTCCAGGCCCTGATCCGCAAGGCCTCCGAGCTGACCGGCACCGCCGACCTGGAAAACAAGTCGCTGCGCGTGATCGCCGACCACATCCGTGCCTGTTCGTTCCTGATCGTCGATGGCGTGCTGCCGTCCAACGAAGGCCGCGGTTACGTGCTGCGCCGTATCATCCGCCGCGCACTGCGCCACGGCTGGATGCTGGGCGTGCGCCAGCCGTTCTTCAGCAAGCTGGTGCCGACCCTGGTCGAGCAGATGGGCGAAGCCTATCCGGAACTGCCGGCTGCGGTGGACACCGTCACCCGTGCGCTGCAGGCCGAAGAAGAGCGTTTCGCCGAAACCCTCGATGCCGGCATGAAGATCTTCGAGGACGTCGCGGGCAAGGCCAGCAATGGCGTGATCCCGGGCGTTGACGCCTTCCGCCTGTACGACACCTATGGTTTCCCGCTCGACCTGACCCAGGACATCGCCCGCGAGCGCGACCTGACCGTCGACATTGCCGGATTCGATGCCGCGATGGAGCAGCAGCGCGAGACCGCGCGCGCGGCCGGCAAGTTCGGTGGTGGCGTGACCCTGCCCGCTGAGCTGGTGGCGACCCTGAGCCCGACCCTGTTCCTGGGCTACGACCGCCTGCAGGCTGACGGCCTGACCGTGCTGGCCCTGCTCAAGGACGGCCGTCCGGTGCAGTCGGCCGATGCCGGTGACGCAGTCATCGTCATCACCAACCAGACCCCGTTCTACGCCGAGTCCGGCGGCCAGGTCGGTGACACCGGCGTACTGACCGGCAACGGCGTGCGCCTGGCGGTGGACGACACCCAGAAGTTCGCCGGCCAGTTCCATGGCCATGTCGGCACCCTGTCCGAAGGCGGCCTGAAGGTCGGCGACGTGCTCTCCGGCCAGGTCGATGGCGAGCGCCGTGGCGCCACCATCCTCAACCACTCGGCCACCCACCTGCTGCACGCCGCCCTGCGCGAAGTGCTGGGCACCCACGTGCAGCAGAAGGGCTCGCTGGTCGCTCCGGACCGCCTGCGTTTCGACTTCTCGCACTTCCAGCCGATCAGCGCGGAAGAGCTTGCCGTGATCGAGCGCAAGGTCAACCAGCAGGTGCGCGCCAACAACGCCGCCGAAGTACACAACATGGGCATGCAGGAAGCGCTGGACTTCGGCGCGATGGCCCTGTTCGGCGAGAAGTACGGCGAGCACGTGCGCGTGTTGAAGATGGGTGACTACTCCACCGAGCTGTGCGGTGGTACCCACGTCAACCGTACCGGTGACATCGGCCTGTTCAAGATCACCTCCGAGGGCGGCGTCTCTGCGGGCGTGCGCCGCATCGAGGCTGTTACCGGCCAGGGGGCGCTGGATTACGTGGACGCCGAAGAGGCCCGCCTGGCCGAGGCCGCTGAACTGCTCGGTGGCAGCGCTGCCGACGTGGTCGAGAAGATCCGTGCCCTCGGCCAGCGCCAGAAGCAGCTGGAGCGCGAACTGGAGGCCGTGAAGGCCAAGGTCGCCGCCGGTGCCACGGCCGATCTGTCCGGCCAGGCCGTCGAGGTTGCTGGCGTGAAGGTACTGGCTGCCCGCCTGGAGGGCTTCGACGCCAAGGCCCTGCGTGACGCCATGGACCGCCTCAAGCAGCAGCTGGGCGACGCGGTGATCGTGCTGGCCGGCGCCCAGGACGGCAAGGCCGCCTTGGTCGCGGGTGTGAACGGCAGTGCAATGGGCAAGGTCAAGGCCGGGGAACTGTTGTCCCATATCGCCAGTCAGATCGGGGGCAAGGGCGGCGGACGCCCGGACCTCGCCCAGGGTGGTGGCGAGGACGGGCCCGCCCTTGCCACTGCGCTGGCTGCAGTCGTCGAATGGGTCAGCCCCCGCCTGTGATGAACCTGGCCGTCCCCCTCCTTGTAGGAGCGGGACGGCTGACGGTACCATTGCGAATCTTTTCCCTTTGTCGTGGTAGCGCTTCTTGACGGAGCGTCAAGCCGGTGGGGGATACCCTTCCACACGGTTCCATGGAGACTTACAAAAATGTTGATCCTGACTCGCCGCGTCGGCGAAACCCTGATGATCGGAGACTCGGTGAGCGTCACCGTGCTTGGCGTCAAGGGTAACCAGGTGCGTATCGGCATCACCGCGCCGAAGGACGTTGCTGTGCATCGCGAAGAGATCTATCAGCGCATCCAGCGCGGTGACGAAGCCGGTGGCACCGGTAGCGAAAATTCTGCCGAATAACGCTTTACCTTCGCACTCGATTAACGTTATGATTCACGCCCCGCTGAGGTGCAACGCACCAGACGCGGAGAAAACCCCGGAGTGATGCCCGAGTGGCCGAAGGGGCTCCCCTGCTAAGGGAGTATAGGGTCAAAAGCTCTATCGAGGGTTCGAATCCCTCTCACTCCGCCAGATACAAAGAAGCGCCTGCAGATCCTCGATCTGCAGGCGTTTTTCTTTATCCGACACTCGCAGCGTGGAGCTGACTATCCTGGCTGATCGGTGCGGGAGGCAGGCGTTGGCATGGGCGCGGGTGTCGTCGCCGGTGCCGGAGCGGGTGTACCCGGCAGCTGTGGGGGTTCAATGTGGCGAGGTGGAATTTCCCGCCACAGCAACGCAAGCGTGCAGTCGTTGGCACGTTCCCTGCACATTCTTTCGGCCTTCCGCTGCGCGGCGTCCGCAGTCTTCTCGCCCAGTGCAAAGCCCAACGCAATCGTGCCGGTCGCTATGGCCGAATAGCCTTCGCTGGTGGTGCTGGCGGACTGACCGCAATTGCGCGATCGCGCTGCGCAGTAGTGCAGCGACTGCTGCATCGCAGTGGTGAGGGAAGACTGGTTCATCGAATAGCCGTAGCGGCCATCCTTGTCGTAGGTGATCGCAGACGCAGCACTTGCGGCTGATGAAACGGACAACAACAGCGCCAGTGAAACTGCATGCTTCCAGTTCATCACGCTCTCCTCTTTTGCCGATGGTGAATCAACCGGTGAATGTGGCGCAACCCCGCAGGGGGACGGGGGAGAACGCCTGCAGGCAATTTGCCCGCAGGCGCGTACCGACGCGTTCGATCGTCAGAGCTTCACCGTCACGCCCACCTGGAAACCGCGCCCGGGGAGCGGCGCGATGTACTTCAGCGGCGAGTTGTGCGGCCGTGCTTCTTGATTGAGCAGGTTGCTGCCGTTGACGAACACCTCCATGCCGGCGATGTAGCTGCTGCGTACCGGCAGCTCACGGCTGACCTGCAGGTCGACCAGGTTGAACGCATCCAGCGGCACTTCCTCGCTGACATTGCGGCCCAGGTACTTCTGCGTGTCGTAGTAGGTGCTGGACAGCTGCGCCTTCCAGCCTTCGCGCTGCCACTGCAGGGTGGCACCGTAGCGGTTGGTCGGCATGTTCGGCAGGTACTCGCCGTCATTGTGGGCACGCAACGAATCGGGGCGGTCGGCCTTGTTCTTCACCAGGTCGGCGAAGGCGGAGACGTTCAACGTGCCGTAGCGGCCCAGGTCCAATGCCTGCGAGGCATCGATCTCGAAGCCCTTCACCGTGGTGTCGGTCTGCTTCCAGTACTTCAGCGGCAGGCGGTTGGCGGTCTGCATGCCCGAGTAACCCAGGTACAGATAGTTCTCGTACTTCATCCGGTACGCGGTGGCCGACAGTTCGAAACCACCAAGGTGGAACAGGCCGGTCAGTTCCAGGTTCTTCGCGCGTTCCGGCTGGAGGTTCTGGTTGCCTTCTTCCTGGGTCATCACCGAATAGTGGGCATTGCTCGCATACAACTCGTTGATCTCCGGTGCGCGCTGCGAGGACGAGTAGCGCACCTTGGCGGCGAACAACGGACCGAGCTCGACATACGATCCCAGGCTGTAGCTGTTGAGCCGGTAGTCGCGGTCCTGCAGTTTCGCGTTGGCGGCATTGCGCGCGGTCTTGAAGCGGCTTGGTTGCAGGTCATGGTCAACCCGCTCGTGGCGCACGCCAGCGTCGAAACTGGCCCAGCCGAAGTCCAGCGTCTCCTTCAGGAACACCGCGTTGCTGCGGGTGTCGACGTCAGGCAGGTAGCGCAGCGAGCCACTGCCGGTGACATCACGCGACTGGTGGCTGAAACCCAGCATGCCGCTGAGCGGACCTACGCGCTGATGGCTGAGCAGCAGCTCGGCCTGGGTGCTCTCGAAATCGTAGTCGTTGGCGCGGGTGGCACCCAGCCGCTCGCCCGAGGTGTTGTCCAGCTTGGAAACGCGCAGTTCGGCGCGCTCGAACCACGGCAGCGGATCGCGCAGCAGGGCTTCCAGTGCATAGCGTTCCTGCTTGATCACCACCCCCACCGGCAGCCCGTTGGCATAGTTGGAACCGAACGACAGGTTCTGCATCGAGAACCCCGGCACGCCGTACTCGCTGTCCTTGGCATCAATGCTGATACCCACGTAACCACGGTCGAAGAACAGGGTCGACCCGAGCGCCACCTGCGAATTTCTCGCGTAGCTGTTGCCCAACCGGTGATGGTAATCGGGCGTCACGTCGTTGTTGATCTGCTTCTGCACGTACGAAGGCGTGCCGGGGACGTAGGCCGGGTTGACCGGATTGATGTAGGTGCGGCGCTGCCAGACCGAAGTCGGATTGTTGGTGTAGAAGGAGAAATCGCCGTCGGCCCAGTCCGGGTTTTCGGTCATGAACTGGTCGATGTAGGGCTGCGACGCCTTGTTGTAGATCTGCTGGACGCGCGCTTCCTTCTGGCAGCTGTCGGCCAGCGCAGAGTTCACGCCACCGGTCGGCGGGAACAGGCGCGTGTTGCAGACACTGGCCTTGCTGTTGCCTGGAATATCGTAGTGCGAGATGCGCTGACGCGAGACCTGCAGGTTGGTCGAGAAGTTGCGCTGGTTGTTGAAGTTCATGCGGAAGCCCTGCGCGTCGGCGGCGTTGAAGCCCTTGCGCAGGACCAGTTCCATCGACTGGTCCTTGTCTTCCATGCGGCGCGAGATCAGGCCCGAATCGATCTCCACGCTGCCGCCGATCGCATTGCCGCCGTAGCGCACGGTGTCGGAAGACTTGTTGACGGTGACGCTGCGTACGAACAGCGGATCGAACGGGATGTTGATGTCGCCGCTGATCGCGTTCATCCCGAGGATGGACTGGCCGTCCTGCAGGATCTGCACGCGGTTGCCACTGAGGCTGCGGATGACCGGGGCACCCGCGTTCGGCCCGAAAGCACTGTTCTGCACGCCGGAGACGTGTTCGAGCAGGCCGCCCAGGGTGCGGTTCTGCGCCTGTGGGTTGTCGACGGTGACCCGGCTGTCGATACGGGAGGGCTGGCTGGCCTGGACCTGGAGGGTGGGGAGGGTGGGTTCGTCCGCGGCCTGGGCGCTGTGGACGGCGAACAGAAGGGCGGTAGCAAGGAGATGGCGACGCATGGCACGGTCCGTGAAATTGACGTGAAATGTTATAACGTAACTATTCAGGTCAACAAGAGCGGAAACCGCCTCGATTCAATGGGGCAGGGTGCTTTGGCCTCTCGGGATGGGACGGAGTCTCCCTCGTTCAGCGCACCGCCTTGCGCGTGCTGCTGGCGACCGGCACGATCTGGGCACTGCCCCGCAACGCCCCACGCAGAGCTTCCTCATTCAAACGGAGCCCCGTATGAAGCTGTTGTCCGCTGTGTTGTTGTCTGCGCTTTCGCTCTCCGCCGTTCCGGCGCTGGCGGTGGAAGCTTCGCCCTCGCCGCTGCTGGGGCGCTGGTCGCTGGATATCGCCACGTCTGCGTTACCCGAAGCACAGCGCCCGAAGCAGGTGGTGCTGGAGTTCAAGGACGCCGGTGCGGGTCGGTGGAGTTCACACGTCGACATCGTCCTGCACGACGGCAAGACCATGAAATCCGACGGCACGTTGGCGCTCGACGGTACGCCGGGGCCCTTGTCCGGCACCTACGGCGCGGACAAGGCCAACCTGAAACTGCCGGCGCCGAATACCCTGGTGATGCAGCTGGTGGACCACGGTACGCCGGCCTCCACCCGCATCTATACCGTGGCGGCCGACCGTACGACGATGACCGAGACCAAGGCGTTCTACGGCCACGACGGCACGCCGATCCTGCAGACCAACCTGTTCAAGCGGATACCGTAGCGGCGCCGCCTGCGCCATGCCCACGGGGAGGGAATCCGCGGGCATGGCACCGGCAGCCTTACACCGAGGCCGGGTCGCGCTTGCCGGTGTCGATGCCGTACTTGTCGATGGCCTCCTGCATCCGCGAGCGCTCGATGCGGCCTTCGTCGGCCAGCGACTTCAGGGCGGCCAGCACGATGAAGTGGCGATCCACTTCGAAGAACGTGCGCAGCGACTCACGCGTGTCGGAACGGCCGAAGCCATCGGTACCGAGTGCGATGAAGCGGCGGTCGTTGATGAAGGGACGGATCTGGTCGCCGACGATCTTCATGTAGTCGGTGGCCACCACCACCGGGCCATCATGGCCCTGCAGGCACTCCTGCACGTAGGGTACGCGCGGTTCCTCAGCCGGGTGCAGCAGGTTCCAGCGTTCGGCAGCCAGGCCATCGCGGCGCAGTTCGGTCAGGCTGGTCGCGCTCCACACATCGCTGGCGATGCCAAAGTCCTGCAACAGCAGTTCTGCCGCAGCTTCCACTTCGCGCAGTATCGAACCGCTGCCCATCAGCTGCACGCGTGGCTGCGAGTCGCTGTCGGCGGCCGCCGGGTGCAGCAGGTAGAGGCCCTTCAGGATGCCAGCCTCGGCGCCTTCGGGCAGTGCCGGCTGCGGGTAGTTCTCGTTGAGTACGGTGATGTAGTAGTAGATGTCTTCCTGGTCGACATACATGCGGCGCAGGCCGTCATGGATGATCACCGCCAGCTCGTAGTTGTAGGTCGGGTCGTAGGACACGCAGCTGGGAATCACCGACGACAGCACGTGGCTGTGGCCGTCATCGTGCTGCAGGCCTTCGCCCATCAGCGTGGTGCGGCCCGACGTGGCACCGAGCAGGAAGCCGCGGGTACGCGCATCGGCAGCGGCCCAGGCCAGGTCTCCGACGCGCTGCAGGCCGAACATCGAATAGAAGATGTAGAACGGGATCGTGGCCAGGCCGTGGTTGCTGTAGGCGGTACCGGCGGCGATCCACGAACAGATCGCACCGGATTCATTGATGCCTTCCTGCAGGATCTGGCCGTCCTTGGCTTCCTTGTAATAGCTCAGCTGGCCGGCGTCCTGCGGGGTGTACAGCTGACCCAGGTAGGAGTGGATGCCGATCTGGCGGAACAGGCCTTCCATGCCGAAGGTGCGCGATTCATCGGGCACGATCGGAATCACCAGCTTGCCCAGTTCCGGGTCCTTCAGCAGGCTGGTGAGGATGCGCACGAAGCCCATGGTGGTGGACTGACCGCGATCGCCGCTGCCCTGCAGCTGGGTGTTGAAGATCGACAGCGGCGGCAGCGGCAGCGGATCGACCTTGGCCAGGCGCGCCGGCAGCTGCCCGCCCTGGATGCGGCGGCGCTCGGCGAAGTAGACTGCTTCGGCGCTGCCCGGTTCCGGGCGCAGATAGGGCATCTCCTCCAGCTGCTCGTCGCTGACCGGCAGGTTGAAGCGGTCACGGAAGGCGCGCACCGCGTCGGCGCTCATCTTCTTCAGCTGGTGGTTGATGTTCTGGCCTTCGCCGGCTTCGCCCATGCCGAAACCCTTGACCGTCTTGGCCAGGATCACCGTCGGCCGGCCGCTGGTGTTCACCGCCTGCTGGTAGGCGGCGTACACCTTCTGCGGATCGTGGCCACCACGTGCCAGCGCCCAGATGTCGTCGTCGCTCATGTGCGCGACCAGCTCCAGCAGCTCGGGGTAGCGGCCGAAGAAATGCTCGCGCACGTAGGCGCCGCTCTGCGACTTGAAGGTCTGGTAGTCGCCGTCCACGCATTCCATCATGCGCTGGCGCAGCAGGCCGCTGTGGTCGCGGGCCAGCAGGTCGTCCCAGCCACTGCCCCATATCAGCTTGATCACGTTCCAGCCGGCCGCGCGGAAGGTGCCTTCCAGTTCCTGGATGACCTTGGCGTTGCCGCGTACCGGACCGTCCAGGCGCTGCAGGTTGCAGTTGACCACGAACACGATGTTGTCCAGCCGCTCGCGGCCGGCCAGGGAAATTGCCGCCAGCGATTCGGGCTGGTCCATCTCGCCGTCGCCGAGGAAGGCCCAGACCTTGCGGCCCTGGTGTTCTTTCAGGCCGCGGTATTCCAGGTAGCGCATGTAGCGCGCCTGGTAGGCGGCGGTCAGCGGGCCCAGCCCCATCGACACGGTGGGGAACTGCCAGAACTCCGGCATCAGGCGCGGGTGCGGATACGAGGACAGGCCTTCGCGACCGGCTTCGCGGCGGAAGTTGTCCATGCGCGCTGGATCGATGCGGCCTTCCACGTACGCGCGGCCGTAGATCCCCGGCGCGGAGTGGCCCTGGATGTAGATCATGTCGCCGTCGAAGGTGTCAGTACGGCCACGGAAGAAATGATCGAAGCCCACGTCGTACAGCACAGCCGCCGACTGGTAGGTGGCGATGTGGCCGCCGACGTTGGAGTGCTTGCCGGCACGCAGCACCATCACCATCGCGTTCCAGCGGATCATCGCGTTCAGGCGGCGCTCGATGGCCAGGTCACCCGGGTAGGCCGGCTGGCGCTCGGGCGGGATGGTGTTGACGTAGGCGGTCCAGGCACGGGTATGCAGGTCGCCGTGCTGCCGGGCGTCCAGATCGCTCAGCTGGTCGATCAGGTAGTGCGCGCGCGGCCGGCCGCCGGCCTGCATCACCGCCTCCAGCGATTCACGCCACTCCTGGGTTTCCAGTGGATCGGTATCGAAGGGAATGAGGGCTTGGTTCATGGCTGTCTCCAGAGGGCGCCGGTCGGACGTCTGCCTGGGCGACAACACCGGCAGGGCGCACAGCACTGGAGCGGGGTCGCAACGGCGGGCGCCGTGACGCGAAGGGCGACCGTGGCGGCCACCGAGAAGACAAGCGTAGGCCTGCCCCCCACGCTTCGGTAGGCGGGCGGGGCTTGGGTCTCTGGCAAGCAAGGGTTGGTGCCGCGCGCCGTATCATGGGCCGATGCGTTGGGCGCGGCCGCTGATCAGGCCGGGGACAGCCCCGGCAGGAACACCGGGATGATCGCCACGCCGACGCCCAGCAGGCACCAGGCGACGATGGGCAACCAGCGCGCCAGGCGTTGGGCGGGTTCCGGTGCACGACGACCGCCGATCCACAACAGCAGCGTGAGCACACCCAGCGCATAGGCGAGGACGACGATCACCGGATGCACATGGATGACCCGGCTGGGCGGCCACATCTGCTGCTGGTAGGCGGTGGTGTGGGCGACCAGCAGCAGGAACAGCAGGCTGCTGAGGGTGTTGATGGCGGTGCGTGCGTTGATGGGAGCACTCCTTGTGCGGGCTGCCGGGACATTGCAGGGGCCGCATTCTAGCGGCTGCCTGCCGGTCGTTGAAACGCCACTGTCATCGATGGCGGTCACCCTGCGTGGCTTTCCAGCCTCGGGGTGGTTGGCCGGCCGTGAACAGCGTGAGGATCTGGGAGAAGAGCTACGAACTGCGGCGCCGGCTGCTGCGTGGCTTCTTCCTGCGTCGCGGTTCGGCCAGCGAGGATGCCGAAGACCTGGCGCAGGAGGTCTACCTGCGCCTGCTGCGCAGCACCGGCGAGGATGCCGATGCTGTCGAGAACCCGGAAGCCTACCTGTTCACCGTGGCGGCCAACCTGGCGCGCGAGCATGCGCGCGCGCGGTCGTCGCTGCCGCCGCTGGAAGACGTCGACCTGCTGGCCGAAGTGCTGAAAAGCGAAGAAGACATCGAAGGTGAATTCGAGCGTGCGCAGCGCTGGAACGATATCCGCAGCACCATCGCACGACTGCCGGCGACCACGCGGCGGGTGATGGAGCTGCACTACCGCGACGGGCTGGACTGCCCGCGAATCAGCCAGCAGCTGCAGGTGTCGGTGCACATGGTGCGCAAGCACATCGGCAAGGGGCTGGAGGCCTGCAGGAAGGCGCTGGGCGCCAGGGAGCTCACATGAACCGGACCTCATCGCCCGTGGCCGACGACACGATCGCCTGCGAGGCCATGGACTGGTTCCTGCGCAATCGCGAGGGGGCGCTGGATGAGGCCGGGCGCCTCGCGTTCCTGGACTGGATGAAGCGCTCGCCGGAGCACGTGCGCGCCTACATGCACGCCCTTGCCTTGCACCGGCAGGTGGGCGAGGCGCTGCAATCGCCGTTGCCTGACGACGCGGCGGTTCCACCGCGGCAGGTCGCCGCCAAGGTGGTGCCGCTGTTCGGTAGCGTGCACGCGCCGCCGCGCGCTGTGCCGCGTCGCGGTCGTGCGCGCTGGTGGGTGGCGGCGGCCGCAGCCTGTATCACTCTGCTCGGCGTGGGCCTGGTTCCGCAGGTGATGCCCACCGAGCAGCTTTACAGTGCCGGACAGGGTGAACTTCGCGACCTGGTGCTGCCCGACCAGACCCAGGTGCGGCTCAACGCGGACAGCCGCCTGCGGGTACGCATGGGCTGGTTCAGCCGCAAGGTGGAGCTGCTGCAGGGTGAGGCAACGTTCGACATCGCCCGCGACCGCCGTCCGTTCGAGGTGGCGGTGAACGGCCTGGAGATCCGCGACATCGGCACGGTGTTCGATGTATCGCGACGGCTGCAGAGCACGCGCATCGGCGTGGTCTCCGGCGAGGTGGAGGTATGGAGCCAGGGTGCGGACCCCCGGCGTCTTGCGCAGCTGGGCGAAGGCCGGGTGGTGCAGGTCGACGCGCGCAGCCATGCGGTCGAGTCCTTGGACCTGCCATTGTCGATGCTGCTGGATTGGCAGCAGCGCAAGGTGTCCTTCCTCGACGAGCGGCTGGACGAGGTAGCCGCTGCCTTCAACCGGCACAACCAGGTGCAGGTACGCGTGCTGGACGAAGGTGCGGCATCGGCACGGTTGTCGGGCAGTCTCGATGCGCATCGCATCGGTGCGCTGCAGGTCTTCCTCGAACGCGACCCGCGCTTCGTGGTGAGGCGCGAAGGCGACACCGTGCGGGTTGGCAGTCGCTGAGGCCGACGTGGTCGTGGACTGTCAGAAAAAATTCATCGAATCCGCGTTCTCCACTTCGGCGGATGCGGGCTCTTACTTGGGAGAAGCCGCTGCCGAGCCACGCAGCGGCGCCTGCTGCCTTCTCTCTTCCAAGGACCCGTGATGCGCAACACGCTCTACCTGTCGATCATCCTCGCCCTGTCTCCCTGCAGCGTGCCGCTGGCCTTCGCCGCCGGTGCCGATGGCCTGGAGGCGCGTGTATCCACGCCGATCGCGGCGCAGCCGTTGGCGCGTGCGCTGGAGCAGCTGTCGCGCGGTTCCGGGGTGCAGTTCCTGTACTCGGCCGGCGGCGATGCCCGCATGGCCGGTGCGGTGCCGCGCGGTGCCACCGTCAGGCAGGCGCTGGACGCGCTGCTGGCCGGTACCGGCCTGGGGTACACCGTGGTGGATGGCAATGTCATCGCCATCGATCCGGCGCCAGCTCGCAACCAACCGAAGCCGGCCGCGCCGAAGCCGCGCGAGGCCGAGGCAATGGTGGCGCCGACCCTGGACACGGTGAAGGTGATTGCCGCACATGAGGTCATCGACCAGAAGAAGTCGTCGCCGGTGATCAAGGATTCGGTGGTGTATGACGAGATGGACAGCTACGGCGACGAGACCCTGGCCGAGAGCCTGATGGCCGCTCCAGGGCTGAGTGCGGTGGAGGATGCCGGCGAGCCACGTTACGTGACCGTGCGCGGCGTGCAGGCCAACCTCAACTACACCACCATCGATGGCATCGCGATTGCCAGCGTGGGGGGCAGTGGCTCCGGCGAGCGCATGAACAACCTGCAGCTGATTCCCAGCGACATCGGCACCCGTACCGACATCTACAAGAGCTTCAGTGCCGAGCAGGCACCGGATGCGATCGGCGGCGTGATCGACATCATCAGCCGCAGTGCCTTCGACCGGTCAGGCAAGTACGTGTTTGCCGATGTGGCAGGCATCTATTCCACCGCCGAGACCAACGTCGAGCGCAGCGCTGGCGGCAACCACGAGACCCTGGGTCACTTCGGCAAGAGCGCCAAGATGGTGTTCTCCAACCAGTTTGGTGTCGACCAGCAGTTCGGCATCGTTGCGGTGGCACGCTACGAGCAGCGTTCGCGCAACAGCGTCAAGCGCTGGGTGGAGTCGAACTACTACTACAACGACGCTGGCAAATACCTCACCGACGGTACCACGGGTCCGGACGAGGCCAAGGGCTGGAACGGGCTGCGTGCGCCTGGCAACTTCAGCACTGGCACCTATACCAACTTCATCACCAACTTCGGTGGCTCCGCCAAGCTTGAGTGGAAGCCGTCGGATGATCCGTTCTACGCATCGTTGCTGCTGTATTCGTACCGGTTCTACGAGAACTCGACGATGAACAAGACGGATCTGTACGGCAACGCCAAGTTTCCGGTCCGCAACCAGACCGAAGACAGCGGCACCACCCAGATCAACAGCATCTACATCAAGAACCGCCACGACCGCTGGGACCGCAGCAACCGTGGCGCCATCGCCAGCTTCAACTGGGACATGGGTGACCGTTCGCGGCTGACCCTGCGCGGTGGCCATACCGAAGAGACCTTCCACAACAGCCAGGTCTACTGGGGGGTACGCGCCTACCCGAGCAACCTGTTCGTCGACTACGAGAACGACAGCCACGGTTTCCCCAACGCGGTGGCCGTTTCCGATTCCAGCCTGCTGACCAGTTCCGCATTCAAGCTCAATCCGGCGCAGGCCTACGTCTCCCCGCGCGATGCCAAGGAGAGCATCGACAACCTGCGCGCCGACTTCAGCTACAACATCGACGCCGATGCGAGAGGTTTCGGCCTGGCCGCCGGCGCCGAGTACCGCCACCTGAAGATCTGGCAGGACATCGACTTCGACTATTTCAAGAGCAGTGCCACGCTCAACGACTACCTGTATCCGGGTTCGACGCTGCTGGGCAGCGTGCCGGGCTTCCCGCTGATCGACAACCGCAAGTGGAACGAGGAACTGCTGCCGAAACTGGGCAGCAACAATGCGGCGTATCCGAATGCCAACTTCACCAGCGACTACAAGTACGTGGAGGACATCACCAATGCCTATGTGTCCGCGCACTACGCCTGGGACCGGCTGCTGCTGATCGGCGGCCTGCGCTACGACCACACCCGCTTCGATGCCTACAGTCCGTTCAGCGATGACGGCGGCACTACCTATACCTCTGCGTTCCGCAACACGAGCGGTGGCTACAACAATCTGCTGCCCTCGTTGAACGCAACCTTCAAGCTCACCGAGGACCAGCGCCTGCGCTTCTCCGCCAGCCGTACGCTGGGCCGGCCGACCCCGAGCAACATCGCCCAGGCCACCAGCACCAGCTGTGGCGATGACGAGGAGGGCAGGGGCTTCTGCAGCATCAAGCAGGGCAATGCCGCCCTGCAGCCGCGCCGTTCCACCAACATCGACCTGGCGTGGGACCTGTATTTCAACGGCAACAACGGCCTGGTCTCGGTGGCGCTGTTCGACAAGGTGATCAAGGACGACATCTACACCCTGACCACCTTCGAGAACGTAGGTGATACCCGCTACCGGGTGACCCAGCCGATGAACACCGATGAGTCCAAGCTGCGCGGTGTCGAGTTCGCGGTGGCCAACCGCAACCTGCAGTGGGGCCGCCAGCGCTTCGACATGTACTTCAACGCCACGCGGCTGGAAGGCCAGACCAACTACCGCATCAGTGATGGCACCGAGCGCCGCCTGGACCGGCTGCTGTACCAGCCGGACTGGTCGCTCAACGGTTCGGTGATCTGGCGCATGCCGTGGAAGAGCGCGCAACTGCGCCTGTCCGGCACCTACCGCAGCCGGATGCTGGTCGACTTCGGCGACACCCAGTGGCTGGATTCGTACTACGACACGTACATGACCTTCAACATGGGCTTCAGCCACAAGGTCAGCAAGCACGTGACGCTGAAGTACGAGGCCAAGAACCTGTTCAACACCCAGCCGACCTACAGCACCGGCCCGAACGGGCGCTTCCGTACCGAGATCGACGACTACGGCCGCTTCTTCTACTTCCACATCATCTACAACTGAGGGCACAGCCGTGGAGACGATCAATCGCAGGCGATTCCTGGCCCTGGCCGGCCTGTCCGCTGCCGGTGCCTGGATGGGCACGGCACACGCGCTGGCCGCGCAGGCCGATGCCACCGCGCTGAACCCGCGCAACCTGCTGGCCAAGCCGCGCTTTGCCAGCACACCCTTCACCTTGGGCGTGGCCTCGGGTGATCCCTCGGCCGATGGCATTGTGCTGTGGACGCGCCTGGCGACCGAACCGCTGGTGTTCGGCGGCGGCATGCCGACCCGGCCGATGCTGGTCGAGTGGCAACTGGCCGCAGACGAAGGCATGCGCAGGGTGGTACGCCAGGGGACGGCGATGGCGCATCCCGAACTCGGCCACGCCGTGCACGTGGAGCTGGACGGGTTGGCGCCCGGACGGCCCTACTGGTACCGCTTCAGCGTCGGTGGCCACGCCAGTGCGGTCGGTTGCACCCGCACGCTGCCCGCAGCCACGGCCGCGGTGGATCGCGTTCGCTTTGCGGTGGCCGGTTGCCAGCACTACGAAGAAGGCCACTACACCGCGTGGCGGCGCATTGCCGAGGAACCGCTCGATTTCGTCTTCCACTATGGTGATTACATCTACGAAGGCGAAAGCCAGCCGGGCCTGCGGAAGATGAACGGCCAGCCGTTCACCAACCTGCGCAACCACGTCGGCCCGCAGATCTACACGCTGGATGATTACCGCCGCCGCTACGCCCAGTACAAGAGCGATGCGGACCTGCAGGCCGCGCATGCGGCGGCACCGTGGTTCGTCACCTTTGACGACCACGAAGTGGACAACAACTGGGCCGGCGCCGAAGACCAGGATGACACGCCCAGCGAAGTATTCCTGCTGCGCCGCGCACAGGCGTTCCAGGCCTACTACGAGAACATGCCGTTGCGCCGTTCGGCATTCCCGCGCGATGGCCACATGCAGATGTACCGACGTGCACGCTACGGCACGCTGATGGACCTGCACCTGCTCGACACCCGCCAGTACCGCAGCAAGCAGGTGAACATGGCGCTGCGTGACGAGGTGGAATCGCCGGAGCGCAGCATTGTGGGGGCGAAGCAGGAGCGCTGGCTGTTCGACGGCCTGGCCGATGCCGCACCGCGCTGGCACACCATCGCCCACCAGGTGGCGCTGGGCAACTACATGCGCGAGAAGGATGGGGTGGTGCAGTCGTCCGACGACCAGTGGTCGGGCTATCTGGACAGCCGCCGGCGCCTGCTCGACCACATCCAGAAGGTGGGCTTCGGCAACGTGGTGACCGCCTGCGGCGACGCGCATCGCCACTATGCCAGCGATCTGGTGCAGGACCACCGTGACTCGGGCGTGGTCTCCAGCGAGTTCCTCGCCACGTCGATCACCTCCGGCGCCGATGGCCAGGGTGTGGACGCGTATGCCAGGAACCAGCTTGCGCACAGCCCCTATCTGAAGGCGACCACCGACAAGCGTGGCTACGTGCTGTGCGATGTCACCCGCGATGCGTGGATCGGCGACATGAAGACGCTGGATACAGTGATGCAGCCGAATGGCGCGGTGCAGAGCTGGAAGCGCTATGCGGTGGAGCACGGCCGGCCGGGGCTGCAGGAGGCCTGAATCTACCGCTCTACAGAGATCCTTCAATCCTGCTCGAACCGCAGTGGTTCGCTGCCCATCGCCGGGTCACTCGTGCCGGGGCGCCCATCCTCGGCGCGACCGGCCAGGCGCAGCATGCTCTCGCCCGCGCCGATCTGCAGGTCATACCAGCCCGCCGTGGGCGTTGCGTCCCACGCCAACGCGGTTTCTGCGTGTGCGGGTAGTACCAGCGCCTGATCGGGCATGTGCCCGGCATAGGCACCAGGCTGCACACGCACCTGCTGCGCGCCGTCACCCAGGTTGCGCAGCCGCAGCCGCAGTTGGCCATCCGTGCGATCAATTGAAGCCTGCAGCGCAGGATCCTTGGCCGCCCCCTGGAAGTGGCGGTGGAAGCCGTTCGGACCGAGCAGCCACAGGTCATAGCGGCCCTGGGCATCAAGCGGCCAGCGCTCGCGCAGCGCCATGCCCGGGAGCAGCGTGTAGCGGCGCGGCACCGCATCCAGCCGCAGCCGGTCGTAGACATGCAGCACTGCCGCCGCGCCTTCGCAGGATAACGCCAGATCCACGCCCGAGGCGTCCACCGCAGCCATCGATGCCTGCGGCCGATAGGGCAGGGCGCGCGCCGGGCGTATGCCGACTTCCTGCTTCGCTGGTTTCAGCCCCTCCGGCAGCGCCGGCACGGTTCGCCCTGGCAACGCAGCGGCGCGTGCGGCCACCGCGCTCACGTCGGGCAGGCCGCGTACGAACGGGCGGGTATCGCGCTGGGCGAAGTCGAAGGCGTTGCTGAGGTCGCCGCAGACCGCGCGGCGCCACGGCGAGATGTCCGGTGCCACCACACCGAAGCGGCGTTCGATCAGTCGAATGACCGAGGTGTGGTCGTACACCTGCGAGTCGACCCAGCCGCCCCGACTCCACGGCGAGATCACATACAGCGGCACGCGCGGGCCCAGTCCATACGGGCGGCCGCGCAGTTCGGCGGCATCGTACTTCTCGTCGCCCGGCGCGGGATGGCGGTGGTACTCGCCCTCGGTACTGACCGAGGACGCACCCGCCCAGCCGCCATCCACCGGCGAAGGCGGTGCCGGTGGCGGCATGTGGTCGAAGAAGCCGTCGTTCTCATCGAACATCAGCAGCAGGGCGGTGCGGCTCCAGACTTCCGGATCAGCAGTCAGCGCATCCAGCACGCGCGCGGTATAGGCCGCGCCCTGCGCCGGACTGGAGGGTCCGGGGTGCTCGCTGCCGGCCGCGTCGGCGATGATGAAGCTGACCTGCGGCAGGCGCCCGTCGAGTACGTCCTGGCGCAGCTGTGGCAGGCCACGGGTACTGACCCCGCGTGCGCGCAGTTGCGGGTCATGCCCGGGTGCAGCACTGTACGCCCGACGGAACGCCTCGAAGCCGGCCAGCGGGTTGTCGGTGAAGTTGTCCGCCATGTCCTGGTAGATCTGCCAGGACACGCCGGCCGTCTGCAGGCGCTCGACATAGCTGGTCCAGCGGTATGACGCCGGATGCCCGCCGTGTTCGGGGAAGTTGTCATGCGAGTTGGCGATCACCGGGCCGCCGGCGCGGGCCTGTGCATCATTGTGGCCGGTCCACAGGAACACCCGGTTCGGATTGGTGCCGGCCTGCATCGCGCAGTGGTAGGCGTCGCAGATCGTGAACGCATCGGCCAGCGCGAACTGGAACGGCATGTCGCTGCGCTGGAAGTAGCCCATGGAGTGGTTCTGCTTGGCCTTCGGCCAGTGCCCCATGCGGCCGTGATCCCAGGCACGCTGGGCGTCTGGCCAGGTGTGCGGCGTGCCTTCCACCCGCATGTAGCCGAAGTGCGCGGCGGTATCCAGCGGAAACGGTGCGATCGCCCGCGTGCCACTCGCGTCGGGCTGCAGCCACAGGCTGCGCGCGCGGCCACCGGCCTGCAGCGCGGCGGCCGGGGCCACGAAGCGGTCACCGAAACCACGTACCCCCGGCAGCGTGCCGAAGTAGTGGTCGAACGAACGGTTCTCCTGCATGAACACCACGATGTGCTGCAGGTCTTCGAGGCTGCGCGTCTGCGCGGCGGGGGCGATCGCTGCGGCCCGTGCGATGCTGGGCAGCAGCGGGGCAAGGCCGGCGGCAACGCCGGCCTGCAACAACCGGCGTCGGCCGATATCGGTCACGGGCTCACTCACAGGTCCACGCGGAAGGAGATGCCGACGGTGCGCGGGGCGCCGATGAAGGCGTTGTCGCGGCCGTCCACCCCCGCAAGATACCGCTTATCGGTGAGGTTGCTCACCACCAGGTTGGCACCCATGCCCTTCAGGCGCGGCGACAGGCCCTGCAGGTCGAAGCCGATGTTGGCATTGAACACGGTGGCCGAGGGCAGCTTGTTGACGTTGGCGGCGTCGAGGTAGCGCGTGCCCAGGTAACGGCCGGACAGGCCGAAGTTCCAGTTGGCGCCCTGCCAGTCGGCCGACAGCACCAGGGTCTGTTCGGGCTGGCCGATCACCTTGGCGCCATCGACGATGCCCAGCTGGGTATCGCGGGCGGCATTGCCACTGCCCAGGTATTTGGAGCGGTTGTAGGTGTAGGCCGCGTTGATCCGCCAGCCATTGTCCCAACCATAGCCGAACGCCGCTTCCAGGCCGTTGCTTTCCACGCCACCGAAGTTCTCGTAGACGCCGTCGGTCTCGCCCAGGTAGTCGATGCCGCTGACGAAGCCCGCCGGCAGGTAGACGATGCGGTTGTCGAACTTGATGTTGTACAGGGTCACCGAGGCGGTCAGCGGCCAGCGGCTGATGCGCATGCCCACTTCGATGTTGTCGGCGGTCTCCGGTTCGACATTGCGGAAGCGCTGCGGGTCGGTTTCGCCAAGTACGCCTGAAGGAATGGCGGCGAAATTCTGCGAGAAGCCGGCGAACAGCTCCATGCCTTCCACGCCCGGTGCCCAGGTGAAGCCGGTGGACAGCAGCGGATCGGACCTGGAATCGGATTTGACGTGCTCGCTGGCACCGATCACGCGGCGGCGCGACTGGTCGACGAAGAACTGCTTCACGCCCAGGCGGGCACTGAACGGCCCGAAGCGGGCCACGTCCTCGACGTAGTACATCTGCTCGTCAACCTTGTACTTGTCCTCGAACTGCACCCAGTACGGCTGATGGTCGAAGGCGATGTCCTGGCCGACATTGAGCAGGCGGTGCCAGTCACGGCGTGCCGAACGGTCCAGCTTCTCCACCCACAGGCCGCCACGGATCGTGTTGTCGATCGCACCGAAGGTCTGCCGCCATTCGACGTCGGCGGTCACGCCCATGCGGTCGTTGTCGTAGTGGGTGTGGCGGTAGGACTGCGCGCCCAGCACGTTGCCCGCGTAGCAGTTCGGATCGTACTCGGCGGTGAAGCCCAGGCGCGGGGTGCAGCTGGCCAGGCGCTGCGCGGCGCTGCCATCGGGATTGACGAAGAAGATCTGGCCACGGTTGCTGCCGCCGTACACGGTCTTGCCACCGAGATATTCCGATTCGGGGCGGCCCGCACCCTCATCGCTGACCTGCGCCAGGTAGGGTGGCAGCCAGTCGCCACGACCTTGCATGCGGTGCCCGTAGGCGGCCACCGAGGCCTTGAACCCGTTGCCGCCGTCGAAGGCCGCACGCAGGTAACCGAAGGTGTTCTCGCGCAGTGCACGCGAGCCGGAACGGAAGTTCTGGTCCAGATACGGAATGCCGGTGAGGGTGCCGACCAGGTTGTCGCGATCCGGATTGGTGGCAAAGCCCTTCGGCGAGACGCTGGTGTATTCCGGCTCGTCGGCATCGTTGTAGGACAGGTAGCCGGTCAGGGTCCAGCGATCCAGTTCGGTGATGAACTTGCCGGCGATGTGGTCGTTGCTGGCGTGGCCGGTGCCGTCGATCCAGTCGTGCACCTTCGACGAGGAGGCGCTGATCCACGCGCGGGTGTGGCCGCCGAGCAGGCCGGTGTCGTAGCGCACGTAGTACTTGCGCGCCTCGTTGTCACCGGCACCGACCACGAAGCGCAGGCGGCTGTCCTGCAGCGGATCGCTGGTGAGGAAGTTGAGCGTGCCGCCGAGGGCTTCGTTCGAGCGCGAGGAGATGTCAGCGGTGCCTTGGCTGACTTCCACCGTCTCCAGGTCGAGGGTGTCGATGTAGCGGTTGGCCAGCGAGCCGCCGCCGTAGCCGGAGCCGCCGTTGGGCAGGCCGTCGATGGTGGTGCCGATCTGCTGGGTATCACGATTGGTGACGAACCCGCGCATGCTGATCTGCGTGCCCCACACCGACGAGCCGGTGGCGTCGGCCTCGCTGACCACCACGCCGGGTACTTCGTTCAGCGCATCGTTGACGCTGCTCATCACGGTCTGCCTGTTCAGTGTTTCTGCGCGCACCGACGTCTTGGCGTAGCTGGTGGCCTGGCCGATCACCTGCACCTGGTCGAGGGTACGCGCATCGCTGCTGCGCGCTTCGCCCGTATCGCCCTGCGGTGCTTCTGCGAGGGCGTCCAGGGTGGGGGCGATCAGCAGGGCAAGCAGCGAAACACGGGGAAAGCGCGCAATCGTTCGCATCGAAACCGGACCTTCAGAGGGAGGAAACCCCGGAGTGTCGGCAGCGCCAATGACATCGGCATGACGTGCCAGCGCAGGAACGATGGCACTGTGGGGGCTGTCACGACCTTCGGGTATGCTCGGCGCTTCAATGGACCTGAGGTGGTGGCGATGCAGAAGCGATCGACGATCTGGCTGGGCGGCGCAGCCCTGGTGCTGCTGGCAGGATGCAACCGGACGCCCTCGGATGGAGAGGTGGTACCGCCTGTGCCAGCTACGGCGGACGAGACCGCAGCACCGGCCGCCGCCCCAGCCGGTTCAACAGCCGCCGCCGATGGCGCCGCACTCACCGACCGCGAGGGCAAGGCTGTGCCGCTGGTGCCCTTCGACCCAGCCAGCGTGCCGCTGAGCGACGCCCCGCTGGGCAAACTGCCGTTCTTCAGCCTGCCGCCGGGCTATGCGTCGCAGAACGCCCACCCACGCGCCTGGGCGCGCTTCCCGTTCCGGATGGGCAACGGCGTGCATTGGGTGGAAGGCCCGAGCTGGTCGGCACGTATCGTGACCGACGGCGATGGCGCACCGGACAAAGCGTTTTCCGCACTGGAAGTACAGCGCAACTTCGACGGCGTGATCACCGCCGCCGGTGGCCGCAAGGTCTTCGAAGGCGCGCTGCTGCGCGACATCTACTACGGCCCGCAGCTGGAAGGTGAGATCGGAGGTGGTTTCATCGATGCGGTGAACGGCGAGCAGGAGGCTCCCACCACGGTGTACGTGCTACGCCAGGCCAATCGCACCGTGTGGTTGCAGCTGGCAGTGGACAGCAATGGCGCTGGACTTGTGGTCGTGGACGAAGTGCCGTTCAAGGCCACCGCGCAGTGGTCGGACAGCTTCCCGCACCTGTCCCTGCCGGCCGGTTATCGTGACCGGAACAAGCCCGAGCAGCGTGATTTCGATGCCTTCCCGTTCTGGACCGGCGATCAGTTCGAACAGGTTGAGGGCCGCACCTTCGCTGCCGATTTCGACAAGGGCGAGCGCGAGTACTCGATGCAGGAAGTCCGTCGCAATCTTGAGGCGATGATGGCCCAGGTCAACGGCACCAAGCTGTTCGAGGGGCGCATCCCGCACGAAGCGGCCGAGGACGTACCGAAGCAGGTGCAGTCGTCCTACGGCAATGCGGCCAGCTACAGCTGGGACAACTACGACACCGTGGTCTACCGCGTGGATCTGGCTGATGGTCGCCAGGTGTGGGTGCACGCGCGCCTGGAATACCTCAGCGCAGGCTGGGTGGTGGCCGAGCGCAAGGGCTTCACCCAGACCGCGGCGCTGTTGCCGGCCGATGCGTTGAGGAAGAAGTTGGACAGCGATGGCCGCGTGGCGATCCAGGTCAACTTCGCCACCGACAAGGCGCAGATCCTGCCGGCGTCCGAACCACAGCTGGCGCAGGTGCTGGACCTGCTGCGCGCCGACCCGTCGCTGAAACTGTCGATCGAAGGCCACACCGACAACAGCGGTGCGGCCGCGCACAACCGCAGCTTGTCCGAGGATCGGGCGCGGTCGGTGGTGGCCGCGCTCACCGCAAAGGGCATCGCCGCCGACCGCCTGCAGGCGGTCGGATTCGGCGCCGACAGGCCGGTGGCTGACAACGGCAGCGGAGAAGGCAAGGCACGCAACCGGCGGGTCGAGCTGGTCAAGCGCTGACCCACGGGGTGCTCAGTACCGCGCGTCCTTGGGTTTCGGGTCGCGCGGCCAGTCCTTGGCCTTGTTGGCGAAGTCCGGGCGTGGCTGGTTGATGAAGTAGCTGGCGATGTCCACCGCATCCTGGTCGGGCATCACCTGCTGCCCAAGCGGGGGCTTGCGGGTCACCGCCGGTGGCATGTTGTGCTTGACGAAGCCGGCGGCCTTGTACAGGCGCGCCATGCCCGCGCCGATGTTGAAGCTGTGGTCGCCCCATAGCGGCGGGAAGGCGATGTCACCGCTGGCGTCGCGCCGACCTTCGCCGTTGTCGCCATGGCAGGCGGCGCACTGCACGGCGTACAGCGCCTGGCCGCGGACCGGGTCCGGGGTCAGCGTGCTGTCGATCGGCCCCTCACTGGGGGCGGCCACCTTTGCACCCTCTGGCACCGGACTGCTCAGCCACGCCATGTAATCGAGCATCGCGCGCATCTGCGGCGAGTCCTTCGGCAGCGGCTTGCCGTTCATCGAACGCTGCAGGCAGCCGTTGATGCGCTCGGTCAGCCCGATCACCTTGCCCGGACGCGGCATGTAGCGCGGATAGGCGCCGCCGCCGGTATTGAAGTAGTGATTGCCGAAAGGCCGCTTGCCCTCGGCCATGTGGCACGAGTTGCAGTTCAGATCGTTGCCGACATTGTCCGGCAGCAGCCGTGCGGTCTCGTTGAGGATACGGCGGCCGAGCATCACCGATTCGGCATTGCCGAGCCCGGCGATTTCTTCGGCGCTGGGCGCATGGTAGTGCCCGACCACCTTGCCCTGCGCATCGAGGATATCGATCGTGCTGGCCACGGCGGCATCCAGGTCCGGGTACAGATGACGGTAAGCGAGGGTACCGGCGCCGGCCAGCAGCACGAGGGTGATCGCACTGGCGATCAGCAGGCGGGAGCGTTTGCGCGAACGTTTCATCGTGCTGCCTCCTGCGGAACGTAGTGCACCGGCTTGTCGCGCACCACCCGGCGAATGCGCGCCACGTCGACCTCGCTCACGGCACTGGCCTGGTTGCCCCAGCTGCTGCGGATGAAGGTCAGGATCTGTGCCAGCTGCGCGTTCGGCAGCTGCTCGAAGCCGGGCATGGTGAAGGCCATGCGGTCATGCGGGGTATGCGGCGTGCGGCCGCCGATCAAGGTCACCTGCACCAGCGAGCTGGGGTCATCGGCGAACACGATCGAGTTGCCGGCCAGGGCTGGATAGACGCGCGGCATGCCGCGCCCGTCGGCGCGGTGGCAGGCCTGGCAGTGCTCGGCATAGGCCAGCGAACCGGCCACGCGGTAGTCGCCGCTGCGCAGTGCGGCGGTGGTGGTGTCGGTACCGGGCGACCACTGTGCGCTGCGTCCTTCGCGGGCGGGCAGCTGCTTCAGGTAGCGGGCCATCGCCAGCAGGTCGGCATCGGACAGGTACTGCGTGCTGTGCTCGACCACGTCGGCCATGCCGCCGAAGGCCGCCGATCGATCGGTGCGGCCGGTACGCAGGAAATCGACGATCTCGCCCTCGCTCCAGCTGGCCAGGCCGGTCGATTCATTGCGCAGGTTCTTCGCATACCAGCCTTCCAGCACCGAGCCGGACAGGAACTGGCGGCTGCCATCATCGGCCATCGCCTTTTCCTGGAACGCCAACCCGCGTGGCGTGTGGCAGGCGCCGCAGTGGGCCAGGCCTTCCACCAGTTCGGCGCCGCGTTGCTGGCTGGCATCCAGCGACGGATCCGGGTTGAACGTGCGCGGGCGTGCGAACAGCAGCTGCCACCAGGCCAGTGGCCAGCGCATGTTGGCCGGCCACGGGATCGTGCTGTCGGCGTTGTCCTGCTTCACCGGTTGCACCGAGCCCATGAAGTAGGCGTACAGCGCCTTGATCTCGGCGTCGCTGGCGATCACGTACGAGGCGTACGGCATGGCCGGATACAACGGCTGCCCATCGTGACGGATGCCGCGACGTACCGCGCGCTCGAAGTCGGCGTAGTCGTAGGCGCCAATGCCGGTGTCCGGATCGGGCGTGATGTTGGTCGAGTAGATCGTGCCCATCGGCGTCTGCATGCCGAGGCCACCGGCGAACGGCTTGCCGCCGGGCGCGGTGTGGCAGGCCGCGCAGTCGGCCGCGCGCGACAGGTATTGTCCCTGCGCGATCAATGCCGGATCGTGGATGTCGACCTGCGCGGCCTGTCGCGGTGCGAACCAGTAGGGCGTGGTGCGGGCGACGCCGTAGGCGGCGGCCAGCGTGGCGGCCAGGGCAATGGCGAGCTTGAACGAGGTGCGCATGACGGCACTGTGGGCAATCCCGCGCGGGCGTTCATTGATCCGGATCAATGACTGAACAGATACAGCTTGTACACCAAGCTGAATCGTTCCTGCGTTGTCATCAAGTCGTCATCCACGCGCGATAGATGGCCCACGCGCGCGTCGCTAACCTGCCACGCTGTCGCACCTTTTTCCCCGATTGCCCATGAAGCGCCTGCTGCTGTTGTTGCTGGCGTGCGCCGGCCTGTGGCTGGCTGCATGCTCGTCCTCGATCAATGCCTCGTCCACCTCGCTCGCCGATCGGCTGATCGCGCCGGGTGGCGTATCGACCCTGCTCGATCGTCCGCGCATTGCCGCGGCCATTGCCGAACTGCCCAATCGCCACGGCTTCGCGCCGGGCCGCGATGGCGTGCCGATCTTCTGGCGTGTGTTCGATCCTGGCGATTACGGCGCGCGTTACCACTACCTGCCGCAGCGCCACGAGAACGGCCTGCCGCTGGATACCGGCCTGAGCCTGGCAGTACCGCAGCCGTTCCGCGCGCAGGCGCCGCGCGGCACCGTGGTGGTGCTGCACGGCTGGATGATGAATGGTGATTCGATGCTGCCGTGGTCGTTGCAGTTGGCCGAATCCGGCTACCGCGTGGTCACGCTCGACCTGCGCAACCATGGACAGTCCGGTACCGGGCCGTCGGGTTATGGCACCTATGAATCCGACGATGTGGTGGATGTGATCGGCGAGCTGCGCGCCCGTGGTGAAGTAACCGGCCCGCTGTACCTGTTCGGCGTGTCCTATGGCGCCGCCACAGCGGTATTCACCGCCGACAAGCTCGGCGACCAGGTGGAAGGGGTGGTGGCGATGGAATCGTTCGCCAATGCCGGTGTGGCGATCCGCACGATGATTCCGCACCTGATGGGACTGCAGCCGGAAGGCCTGAAGGCGCAGGCGATGGCGTCGTACGCGCGCTGGCGCTACGGCGGCCAGGACATCAACCAGGTGATCGCCGCCGCCAGCCGCCGTATCGACGTCGATCTGGACCGCGTGGATGTAGCGCGCGCGCTGGCCGATACCCGCGCCTGCGTGCTGCTGCTGCATGGCCAGGGCGACCAGCACATTCCGGTCAGCCAGGGCCGCGAACTGGCCCAGGCCAACCCGCGCGCGCACTACATCGAGATGCGCGGCGAGGACCACATTACACTGCCGCTGCGGCTGGACCTGCTGGCCGGCGTGGTCGATGACTGGATGGCGCGCGATGAGCACCACCCGAAGAGCGCCTGCCCGGCCCCACAGCTGCCGGCCCAGGCCGAGTGGCTGGCCCACCGCTGAAAAAAGGGGACGGAGGGGATTAAGTCGTTTCCCGCACAGCTGGGCCATGAACGACTTAATCCCCTCCGTCCCCTTTTTCTGTCAGGCCACGCGTCGTGCCAGCGAGCGGGCAGACGCCGCGACGCCCAGCAGCAGCGCGGCCACGCACAGGAAGGCGAAGCCGAGGCTGGTGCCGTGTGCCAGTGCACCGATCGCTGCCGGGCCGGCGAGGATGCCGGCGTAACCCAGCGTGGTGACTGCGGTGATGGCGATGCTCTCCGGCATCACCCGCTGCTGGCCGGCCATCGAGAACAGTGCCGGCACGATGTTGGCGCAGCCCAGCCCGACCAGTACATAGCCCGCCAGCGCCACCGGGAACGAGGGCACCAGCGTGGCCAGGGTGAAGCCTGCTGCGGCGGTGATGCCGCCGAAGACCAGGGTGCGGGTGCGGCCGAGGCGCTCGACGATGCCGTCGCCGAACAGGCGCATCGCGGTCATCGCCAGGGTGAACAGCGCGAAGCCGGCGCCGGCCTGGTCACGCGGCACCTGCCGCACTTCGGCCAGGAACACCGCGCTCCAGTCCAGCATCGAGCCCTCGGCGAGGAACACCACGAAGGCCAGCACGCCGATGAACAGCACCACGCCGTGCGGCAGCGCCAGCAGTGGGCCGTCGTGCAGGATCCGTTGCGGGCGCCAGTGCGGCGCCGACAGCACCGCGACCAGCAGCAGTGCCGCCACCGAAACCAGCGCGGCCAGCCACAGCGGTGTACCCAGGATCAGCAGGCCGGTCATGCAGCCGGCGCCGACGAAGCCACCGATGCTGTAGAAGGCGTGGAAGCCGGACATCATCGCGCGCCCGGCGTCGCGCTCGACCGCGACCGCCTGCATGTTCATCGCACAATCCAGCGCACCGACGCCGGCGCCGAACACGAACAGCGCCGCACCCAGCGCCACCGGCGAGGGCGCCAGCACCAGCAAGGGCAGGGCGCACAGCATCATCGCGCAGGTGATCACCATCACCCGGCGGCAGCCCAGCCGCCCGGTCAGCGCGCCCGCCAACGGCATCGCCAGCAGCGAGCCGAGCCCAAGGCACAGCAGCACGGCGCCGAGGCTGGCGTCGGACAGCCCGGCCTTGGCCTTGGCGTAGGGCACCATCGGCGCCCATGCGGCGGTGGCGAATCCGGGAATGAAGAAGGCGGCGCGGGTGGCGTGCTGCTGGGCACGGGGGGATGAAGGCGTCATGCGCGATGCGAAGCTCCAGGGAACAGTCATGAAAACGATTTCAGACTGACTCGGCAAGTGCCATGCGCGACATCGGGCGACGCATACGATTGCAGTGACCCGATTGCGTCACCAGCGATTAACGCCACGCGCGGACAGTGGCTGCACGGTCTGCATTCCGCCGGCCGCTGCCGGAGACCTGTACATGAGCACGACACCGACCATCCTCCTCGTCCACGGCTTCTGGGGCGGGGCCGCACACTGGGCCAAGGTGATCCTGGAACTGCATCGCAAGGGCCACGACCGTGTGCAGGCGGTGGAACTGCCACTGACCTCGCTGGCCGACGACGCAGGGCGCACCCGGAAAATGATCCGGCAGATCGACGGGCCGGTGCTGCTGGTCGGCCACTCCTATGGCGGCGCGGTAATCAGCCAGGCCGGCAACGAGCCCAACGTGAAGGGCCTGGTCTACATCGCTGCCTTCGCGCCTGATGCAGGCGAAAGCCCCGGTGGGATCACCCAGCAGCACCTGCCGGAGGCGGCGCCGAACCTGGCACCAGACAGCGATGGCTACCTGTGGCTGCGTGCGGACAAGTTCCATGAGAGCTTCTGCCAGGATCTGAGCGAAGACGAAGGCCGGGTGATGGCCGTTACCCAGAAGGCACCGCTGGCCAGCACCTTCGGTGATGCGGTCAGCGACCCGGCGTGGAAGCAAATGCCGAGCTGGTACCAGCTGTCCCGCCAGGACCGCATGATCGCGCCGGAAAACCAGAAGGCCATGGCCGCAAGGATGCAGCCCAGGCGCCTGCTGGAGCTGGATGCCAGCCATGCCTCGCTGGCTTCGCAGCCGAAGGAAGTGACCGCGCTGATCCTGGAGGCCTGCGCCGCCATCGGCGGCTGATCCCGCGCCAGCACTCCGCACGACAGCCGCGGCGCAGGGGAGTACACTCCTGCGCCGCGGCTGTCCGGCCGCGTCCCTCTCTTCCCTCCAGCCGCCGCCAGAGGATCCCACCCTATCGTGGAGGTCCCGCCGTGCTGCCTGTGCCTGTTGTCCATACGCCGTCCCCCTTGCCGCGTCGCCGCGCGTTGCCGCAGGCGCTGGCCCGGGGTTTGCTGATCGCTGCTCTGGGCAGCAGCGGTATTGCTGTTGCGCAGTCCAGTACGGATCCAGCCAAGGATTCGCAGGCGCCTGCATCACAGACCCTGCAGACCGTGCAGGTCACCGCCAACCTGCTCGGTACCATCACCGAGGGCAGCGACGCCTATACGCCCGGCACCATTGCCACCGCTACCCGCCTGGTGCTGACGCCACGGCAGACCCCGCAGACCATCAGCGTGATCACCCGCGCACAGATGGATGACTTCGGCCTGCACGGCATCGACGACGTGATGCGGGTGACCCCCGGCATCAGCATCGTCACCTACGACAGCGAACGCACCGAGTACTACGCGCGCGGCTTCGCGATCCAGAACTTCCAGTACGACGGCATTCCGATGTCGCGCAATTCGGCGTACTCCGCCGGCAACACGCTCAGCGATACTGCCATCTACGACCGCATCGAAGTGCTCAAGGGCGCGACCGGCCTGCTGACCGGCATGGGCGATCCGGGTGCGACCATCAACCTGGTGCGCAAGAAGCCGGGCAAGGACTTCGCCGGCAGTGCCTCACTGGGTGTCGGCCGCTGGGACGACTATCGCGCCGAGCTCGATGTGGGTGGCCCGCTGACTGCCGATGGCCGCGTGCGTGGCCGCGCCGTGGGTGCCTGGGAAGACAAGCGCTCCAACCTGGACAACTACCAGCGCACCAGCAAGGTCGGCTATGCCGTGCTGGAAGCCGATCTGGGCGAACGCACGCTGCTGTCGGTTGGTGGCGACGTGATGGACAGCGACCCGAAGGGGTCGACGTGGGGCGGCATTCCGCTGCTGGACAGCGCCGGCAACTTCAACCGCATGCCGCGCTCGTTCAACAATGGTGCGCAATGGGCCGGCTGGCGCCAGTACGTGCGTACCGGTTTCACCACGTTGGAGCACACGTTCGCCAACGATTGGATTGCCAAGCTTCAGCTCAACCACCAGGTCAACGGCTATGACGCCGCACTGGCCGGTGCCGCCGCCGGCAATCCTGATCCGTTGACCGGCGAGGGCGTCAGCCTGTGGCTCGGCAAGTACGTTGGCAAGACCGTCAGCAATGCCGCCGACTTCTATGTGAGCGGGCGTTTCGGCCTGTTCGGGCGGGAGCATGAGCTGGTGGTCGGTGGCAGTGCCTCGCGCAAGCGCTGGACCAATACCGGCTACGGCCCGCAGGCGGGGTTCCCGGATACCGTGCCGGACTACAGGACCTGGAATGGCGACATTGCCGAACCGCAGTGGCAGCGCACCTATGACAACAATGAAGTGACCCGCGAGAATGGGCTGTACGTGGTTGGCCGCTTCGATCTGGCCGATCCGTTGAAGCTGATCGTCGGCAGCCGCCTGGCCAGTTACCGCTCGCCGGACACGCGAGAGACCGGTGTCCATGTGCCCTATGCCGGCGTGGTCTACGACCTCGGCGAGCATTACTCGGTGTATGCCAGCTACAGCACCATCTTCAAGCCGCAGGGCGAGCGTGACGAGCAGGGCAAGGCACTGGATCCACTGGAGGGCCGCAGCTACGAGGTTGGCCTGAAGGCTGAGTTCTTCGATGGACGCCTCAATGCCAGTGCGGCGCTGTTCCAGCTTGATCAGGACAACTTCGCCCAGCCCACCGGCGGCAAGACACCGGATGGCCAGGATGCCTACCGCGCCTTGATGGGCGTGCGCACCAAGGGTTACGAGCTTGAAATGTCGGGTCAGCTGGCCGAGGGCTGGCAGGTGCAGGGTGGGTTCTCCCACAAGATCGCCCGCCAGGCGGGCACCAAGGTGACCACGCTGGAACCGGAGAACCAGTTCAGCCTGCACACCCGCTACCGTCTGCGTGGCGCCTGGCAGGCGCTGACGCTGGGTGGTGGCGCACGCTGGCAGGATTCGACTTTCGGCGAGATCACCAACCCGGCCACGCGGGCCAAGGTGGTGCATCGCACGCAGCCGTACTGGTTGCTCGATGCGATGGCGCGCTACCAGTTCAACGATCGCCTGTCGGCCACGGTCAACGTCAACAACCTGCTCGACAAGCGTTACTACACGATCTTCAACTGGTACAGCACCTACACCTGGGGCGAGCCGCGCAACGTGCGGTTGAGCTTGAATTACAGGTTCTGACGCAGATGCGCCCGCGATGCTCTGCAGCATCGCGGGCGATGTGGTTACAGCGGCAGGTCGAACACCAGCACTTCGGCATCGTTGCCGTTTTCCAGCGTCAGCTGGGCTTCGTCGCTGACCTGCAGCGCATCACCGGCTTCCAGGGTGATGCCGTTGACCTGCAGCTGCCCACGGGCCACCTGCACATAGGCGCCACGACCGTTGCCAAGGGCATGGTGCAGCTTCTGGCCGCCGTCGAGGATGGTGGCGAAGATGCGGGCATCCTGGTGGATGCGCAGCGAACCGTCGGCACCGTCCGGCGAAGCGATCAGGCGCAGCTGGCCGCGCTTGGTCTCCGGCGCGAAGTGGGTCTCCTCGTAGGACGGCGTGATGTTCTCGGTGTCCGGGAAGATCCAGATCTGCAGGAAGTGCACGGTCTCGTCGGCCGAGTGGTTGAACTCGCTGTGGGTGACGCCGCTGCCGGCGCTCATGCGCTGCACGTCGCCGTAACGCAGCACCGAGCCGGTGCCCATCGAGTCCTTGTGTTCCAGCGCACCGCCCAGCACGTAGGAGATGATTTCCATGTTGCTGTGGCCGTGGGTGCCGAAGCCCTGACCGCCGATCACCTTGTCTTCGTTGATCACCCGCAGCGGGCCGAAGCTGACGTAGCGCGGGTCGTAGTAGTTGGCGAAGGAGAAGGTATGGCGCGAGGACAGCCAGCCATGCTCGGCCAGGCCACGGGTAGCGCTCTTGCGGATCTGCAGCATGATGGAATCTCCTTGTTCGATGGTTTCGATGGGGCGGGGTGGGCTGGCAGCCGCTGTGTTTCCCCGTTGGAGAGAAGTATCCGCTTGCGCCTTGGGTTTGAAAAACGGATAGTTTTGACAGTCATCATCGAAAAATTCGAATGCTCAAGCTCAGCCTCGATGCCCTGCAGATCCTGGATGCCATCGACCGGCGCGGCTCCTTTGCCGGCGCCGGCAAGGCCCTGCACAAGGTGCCCTCGACCATCTCCTACACCGTGGCCAAGCTGGAGGAGGACCTGGGCGTTCAGCTGTTCGACCGGGTCGGTCCGCGCGCCGAGCCGACCGAGGCTGGCCGCGCGCTGCTGGACGAAGGTCGGCACCTGCTGCGCGCCGCCCGCGAGCTGGAACTGCGGGTGCGCCGGGTGGCGTCGGGCTGGGAGACCGAACTGACGCTGGCGGTGGATTCGGTGTTCCCGACCTGGCTGCTCGGCCCGGATATCGCCGCGTTTCGTGAGGCCGAGGCACCGACCCGGCTGCGATTGATCGGCGAGGCCCTGTCCGGCACTTGGGAGGCCCTGCTGGACCGCCGTGCCGACCTGCTGGTCGGCGCGCCGGGTGAGGGCCCCAGTGGCGGTGGTTACGTGGTCGAGCCGCTGGGCACGGTGGAGTTCGTGTTCGCGGTCGCGCCCGGTCATCCGTTGGCCGCAGTGCCAGGCGTGCTCGGTCGCGAGCAGCTGGTCGAGCACTGCGCGATCGCGGTTTCTGATTCCGCGCGCAGGCTGCTGCCGCGCACGGTCGGCTTGTTGATGGGGCAGGAGATGCTGACGGTGCCGGACATGGCCAGCAAATTGAAGTTGCAGTGCGAAGGCGTGGGATTCGGCTTCCTGCCCGAGCCGTGCGCACGCGCTGCGGTGGCGCGCGGCCAGCTGGTGATCCGCGAGGTGGAGGAACACAAGCCGGAAGAGACCTTCTGGCTGGCCTGGCGCACCGGAGAGGATGGCGCCGCACTGCGCTGGTGGCGCGAGCGCCTGCGCAGGCCGGAGCTGTTGTCGCAGTGGTGGCAGGCGATGGCCAGGGGGTAAGGTTTGGCAGGGCTGCGCCCTGCACCCGCTACGATCCAGAGCAACAGCAACAGCAACAGCAACAGCAACAGCAACAGCAACAGCAGAAGCTGGTTTCCTGAGGGATGGCGGGGTGGGTCCGGTTGCGGGAGACGCCGTAAACCCGTCCTTGGGGGCTTGGCCGCGGCATCCATGC
>NZ_JAPTFQ010000003.1:0-114458 GCF_030985535.1 Stenotrophomonas sp. Sm2128 | reverse complement strand
GGGCGTGCGGGCATCCGGCAGCAGCGCACTGCGGGCATCGCTCAATCGGTAAATCACCGGAAAGAGGGTGATTTAAAGGTGGGGCCCACGCACTTTTGCACACACTCCCCAAAAGTGGGGAGTGCAGGGAAATCAATCGCTTGCCCGCAAAGCTCAAAATTGAGCTTTGCAGATCCGGTGTAATTCCGGTGTAACCGTGTCGGAAAATCCGGCATATCCAGTGCAATCGGCTGAAACAGCGATGCGCCGGAAGCACTTGAAAAAGGCTGATTTCTGAGGGGAATGGAGATACCTGGCGACACCGAGAAACGGGGTGGGGATGGATTATGAGTCCCCTGCTCTAACCGTTGAGCTATAGGCCCTGCGCAGCCTTACAGTGTAGTGAGGCCGGCAATGGGTTTCCACTGCGCGCACCCTACCCCCTCACGCCACTACTGCCCCAAGCGCTGCATCAATCGTTCCAACGGCGCACGGTTGTGGTACTCACCGTGCAGGCGGCGCTCGCGCTCGCCACACTGTCCGTTGTCGGCCACCACCAGGTCGGTGCCGCGCAGCAGTACACGTGTCGTGCAACGGCCCTGGCGCAGGTACAGCGCATCTTCGCCCTCCTCCGGTGCAGCGCGCCCCAGAACCTGCGGTGCCGTTCCCTCACCGCCCTCCTACGTGCTCAGCTCGAATGCGTCCCCCTTGGCTGCGATGTCGATGGCATTTCCGTCACTGCGTTCCCAATGGGCGACCCAGTCGGTCAGGCTGGTCGCGACGTAGTTGCTCGTTTTCATCACGCGCGACTCCGGCGCCCAGCCCACCACTTCCTTGCTCGGCGAACGTGCTTTTACGCAGTAGTAGCTGTTCCGGCGGTCACCGATCACCAGGCCGGTGCCCGGCTCCATCTCCTCGCCACTGCGGCACCCATCCCGTTCCTCCTCCAGGCAGCCCTCTGCCTCGCCCAGCAGCAGCACCTGCCCGGTATCGACCACGCGACCCACGGCATAGTCGAACTGGCTGCTGAAGAAACTCTCTGCATTGCACGCCGGTGGTTTCGGAGTATCCGCCCAGGCAACCAGTGGTGACAGCGAGAGCAGCAGGATCGGCAGTTTCATCGGCATTCCATTGACCAGTGCAAAAACAGGACACGCATCCTATCCCGTCGCGCGCAGCGCGGACGACCGCAGGCAAAAAAAACAGACCCCGCTTGCGCGGGGTCTGTCGGGTGCTTCATATGCAGCGGATACCCGTCAATCGATATCCAGGAAGCTGCGCAACTGCTCCGAGCGGCTCGGGTGACGCAGCTTGCGCAGGGCCTTCGCTTCGATCTGGCGGATGCGCTCGCGGGTCACGTCGAACTGCTTGCCGACCTCTTCCAGCGTGTGGTCGGTGTTCATGTCGATGCCGAAGCGCATGCGCAGCACCTTGGCTTCCCTCGGGGTGAGGCCGGCCAGCACGTCGCGCACGGTTTCAGACAGATTGATGTTGGTGGTGTTCTCGATCGGGGACTCCACGTTGGTGTCCTCGATGAAGTCGCCCAGATGGGAATCCTCGTCGTCGCCGATCGGGGTTTCCATCGAGATCGGCTCCTTGGCGATCTTCATCACCTTGCGGATCTTGTCTTCCGGCATGTCCATTTCCTTGGCCAGCTCCTCCGGCGTGGCCTCGCGGCCGTACTGCTGAAGCATCTGGCGGGAAATGCGGTTCAACTTGTTGATCGTCTCGATCATGTGCACCGGAATACGGATGGTGCGTGCCTGGTCGGCAATCGAGCGGGTGATCGCCTGGCGGATCCACCAGGTGGCGTAGGTCGAGAACTTGTAACCGCGGCGGTACTCGAACTTGTCCACGGCCTTCATCAGGCCGATGTTGCCTTCCTGGATCAGGTCGAGGAACTGCAGGCCACGGTTGGTGTACTTCTTGGCGATCGAGATCACCAGGCGCAGGTTGGCCTCGACCATTTCCTTCTTGGCCTTGCGCGCCTTGGCTTCACCGTAGGCCATGGCACGGCTGATTTCCTTCAGCTCTTCCAGGTCCAGCTGGGTCAGCGTCTCGATGTCGATCGTCGCCTGCTGTTCGGCAATGATCTGGTCCTTCACTTCGCGCAGCGCCGAGGACCACTTCTGCTTGCGCTTCAGTGCGTCTTCCACCCACTCCAGGTTGGTCTGGTTGCCTTCCCAGGAACGGATGAAGTCCTTGCGCGGCATGCGGGCGGTAACGGTCGCCAGGTTCAGCACGCGACGCTCATGGGCCTTGATCGACGCCATGGTGTCGCGCAGCTGCTTGGTCAGCACATCGGTCAGCGGCAGCGGCAGCTTCAGGGTGACGAACACCGCCGACATTTCTTCGCGCAGGCGCGGCAGGTTCTTCTTGTCGCCCTTGGTCGCGGCCTTCTTGAAGGCGTTGAAGGCATCGCTCAGCGCCTGCATGCGCGCGGCGACTTCCTCCGGATCCGGACCGGTCGGTGCGGCTTCTTCATCGCCACCGTCGACATCGTCGTCCTCGTCCTCGTCGCCTTCGGCGTCCGCATCGGCGCTGTCATCGGCAGCGACCGCCGGCGGCGCCGGCTCTTCGTCGACCAGGTCGTTGAAGCCGACGATCACTTCGGCCAGGCGCTTCTTGCCTTCCTTGTGGGCTTCGTAGTCGTTCAGCAGCGACTCGACCGAAACCGGGAACTGGCCCAGGGCCGCCTGGACCTGCGAAAGGCCTTCCTCGATGCGCTTGGCGATGGCGATTTCGCCTTCGCGGGTCAGCAGCTCGACGGTGCCCATTTCGCGCATGTACATGCGCACCGGGTCGGTGGTACGGCCACCTTCGGTGTCGAGCGCGCTCAGCGCGGCGGCAGCTTCTTCAGCCGCGGTGTCATCGACTTCGCGGTTGCCGGTGTTGCCATCGTTGAGAAGCAGGGTTTCCACATCCGGCGCAACTTCATGGACATCGATGCCCATGCCGTTGATCATGCCGATGATGTCTTCGATCTGTTCCGGGTCGACCATGTCGTCCGGCAGATGGTCATTGACTTCGGCGTAGGTCAGGTAGCCCTGTTCCAGGCCCTTGCTGATCAGTTGCTTGATTTCGGATTGGGCAGGACGTTCGTTGGCCATGTAGTGCTCGCGCCACCGGCAGGGAGAAATAGGGAACGTAGCATTATACCAGCCCGGGGCCCTGCCTGCCGGGCGGTGGTCCCGCAGGCTCAGGGCCGGAGAAGGAAGGTCACGGGACCGTCATTGACCAGGCTGACGACCATATGGGCACCAAATCGGCCCGTTTCCACCCCTGGCGCGTGATTTTCACGACAGATCTCGACAAATCGATTGAACCCGCGTTCAGCCTCTTCCGGCGGCGCGGCCGTGGTGAAGCTCGGCCGCATGCCCGAACGGGTGTCGGCGGCCAGGGTGAACTGGCTGACCAGCAGCAGGCCGCCGCCGGTATCGCGCAGCGAGCGGTTCATCTTCCCGGCCTCGTCGGCGAATACCCGGTAGCCCAGCAGGCGCTCGGCCATCCGCCGCAACTGGGCCTCGGTATCGCCCGGCTCCATGCCGACCAGGGCCAACAGGCCAGGGCCGATCTGCCCCACGGCCTCATCGTCGACATGGACGGCGGCCTGGCTGACACGCTGGATCAGGACGAGCATCGTGGGCTTCCAATGAACAGGGCCGGCCACGATAGCAGCGCCCTTGGCTAAACTGGCGCCGATGAATCCGCAACGCAAAGCCCGGCTGGTCTACCGCGCCACCACCCTGTTCGCCCGCCTGCCCTGGCCGCTGCTGCGGGCGTTCGCGCGCGCCCTGGCGTGGGCGTGGATCGCCCTCAATGCCCGTGAGAGCCGCGTCACCCGGCGCAACCTGGAACTGGCCTACCCGGAACTGGATGGCGCCGCGCGCGACCGCCTGCACCGTGATCTGCTGCGCTCCACCGCGCTGCAGGCCATCGAAACCCTGCGGCTGTGGAGCCAGGCGCCGGCCGACAACCTGCGCCTGCACCTGAAGCAGCGCCATGGCGAGGCCCTGTACGACGCCGCCCTGGCCAGCGGCAAGGGCGTGATCGTGGCCGCGCCGCACTTCGGCAACTGGGAGCTGCTGAACCAGTGGCTGGCCTCGCGCGGGCAGATCGCCATCGTCTACAAGCCGCCGGAGGACGAGGCCAGCGATGCCTTCCTGCAGCTGGTGCGCGGCGGCCAGAACGTACAGCAGGTGCGCGCCGAAGGCCCGGCCGTGCGCCAGCTGTTCAAGGTGCTCAAGGACGGCGGCGCCACCGGCATCCTGCCCGACCAGCAGCCCAAGGCCGGCGATGGCGTGTTCGTGCCGTTCTTCGGCGTGCAGGCGCTGACCATGACCCTGGTCAACCGGCTGGCCGAACGCACGGGTGCCACCGTGCTCCATGGCTGGTGCGAACGCATCGGGCCGGACATGGAGTTCGCCCTGCACATCGAGCCGACCGACCCGGCCGTGGCCGATCCGGACCCGCTGGTGGCGGCCACCGCCCTCAACGCCGGCATCGAACGCATCGCCCGCCGCGACCCGGCGCAGTACCAGTGGACCTACAAGCGCTATACGCTGCGGCCACCGGGCAGTAGCGAGGAAGACCCGTACGCAACTGAGGAACACCCCCACTGACGGCCGCCTGCGACCACTGGCCGCACCACGTTGAATACGACGCCGGCGCCCCCATAGAGACTGCGATGTCCGCCTCCCCCGGTCCTGCCATGCCTGCTGCTTCTTCCCTGTTCGGCGATCCGGCCGCGATCCGCTGCGAACGCGCGGTGGCCGAACTGCGCGCCGGTCGTCCGGTGCTGCTCCACGATGGCCAGGGCCAGCGCCTGGCGGTGATCGCGCTGGACAGCGCCACGACCAGCAGCTTCGCCGCCTTCGCCGCTGCCGCCCGCGAGCGCCATTACCTGTTCCTGACCGCCACCCGCGCCCGCGTGCTCGGCGTGGAGGCACCACAGGGCGCGCGCCTGCCGCTGAGCGGCGTGGCCTTCGAGGCCCTGCCCTCGCTGGGCTACCTGCGCGAACCCGGGCCGATGCCCGAAAGCTGGAGCGCCGGCGACGCCTTCGATGCCGGCGCGGTGGAGCTTGCCCGCCTGGGTCTGCTGCTGCCAGCGATGGTCGCGGTGCGCCTGGACCTCGATGACCACACTTTCGACGGTGCGGCCGAGGTGGCACTGTGCGACCTGGCCGAAGGCGCAGCACATGCGGCCCACGACTACGAACTGGTGGCGCGTTCGCCGGTTCCGCTGCGCGACGTCGGCATGACCACCTTTGCAGTCTTCCGCGGCGGCGTGGCGCAGCGCGACCAGGTCGCGATCATCGTCGGCGAGCCGGACCTGTCGGCAGTGGTGCCGGTACGCGTGCATTCTTCGTGCCTGACCGGCGATCTGTTCGGTTCACTCAAGTGCGACTGCGGCGACCAGCTGCGGCGTGGCCTGCGCAAGCTGAAGGACCTGGGCGGTGGCGTGCTGCTGTACCTGGACCAGGAAGGCCGCGGCACCGGCATCGCCGCCAAGATGCGCGCCTATGGCTACCAGCACGACGGCCTGGATACCATCGACGCCGATGCGCAGCTGGGCTTCGGTGCCGACGAGCGGCGCTACGGCAGCGCGGTGGCGATGCTGCGTGGCCTGGGCATTTCGCGCGTGGCGCTGCTCAGCAACAACCCGACCAAGGCACAGCGCCTGCGCAATGCCGGCATCGAAGTGCTGGACTGCATTCCGGTCACCGGCGAGATCACTGCCGAGAACGAGAACTACCTGCGCACCAAGGCCGACCGTGCCGGCCACCTGCTGGATGTCGATGCGCTGATCCAGGCTGCCCAGTAACGCAGCCGACCTGCTACCGTCTGCGCGGTGCGGCCACGGCCGCTACCGCCCGCCCTGCTGCCTGACGGAGCCCGCGTGACCGACGCCACGATTCCTGCATCACCCGCCACCGACTGGCAGTCACTGCCGCAACGCGCAGCCCGCCTGGCCGCACTGGAAGGTGCCTTTGGCGGCCTGTTCGTCCCGGGCCTGCCACTGGCGGCGGCGGCGTGGTTCTTCGATCTGCCCGGTGGCCTGTGGACCGCTGCAGCCGGGCTGCTGATGGGTGTGGCTTTTGGTGCGTGGCTGGGCCGTCGACGCCTGGTCCGCACCCGTTGGCGGCTGGACGCACAGGGCCTGGGCCTGCGCCGCGACCTCATGTGGCAGCTGGAGACGCGCATTCCCCTGTCGCGAGTGCAGCATCTCGATCTGCGCCGGGGCCCGCTGGAGCGCCGTGCCGGCCTGGCCACGCTGATCGTGCACACCGCAGGCACCCGCATGAGCGCGGTGACCGTGAGCGGCCTGGACCAGGCGGACGCCGAGCGCCTGCGCGACACCCTGTCCCACCAGCTCGACCAGGACGCCGACGCCCTGTGAGCCTGCCGCCGCCCCTGCCTGCACCGCCGCCCGCCGGTACCGAGGACCACCGCCTGCACCCGTGGTCGTGGCTGTTCGTGCTGCTGATGCAGCTGCGCCACTACTTCCTGCCACTGGTCGCGCTGCTGGTGTTCGGCCAGCGCGGCGACCGCGATCCGATGTGGGCGCAGCTGATTCCGCTGACGGCAATTGCCGCCCTGGTCCTGGTGTCGGTGATGCAGTACCTCAGCTACCGCTACCGCATCGGCAGCGATGCGATCACCGTGCGCAGTGGCCTGTTGGCGCGCAACCGCCGCGAGATCCCGTTCGCCCGCATCCACAACGTGGAAGTGCGGCAGAACCCGCTGCACCGCCTGTTCGGCGTGGCCGAACTGCGCCTGGAATCGGCCGGCGGTGTGCGCCCTGAAGCGGAGATGCGGGTACTGAAGCTGGACCAGGCACTGGCGCTGGAACGGCTGGTCCGCCAGCGCGGGCAGGCGCGGCAGGCCAACGACGCCGTCGATGCGCCGCCCATTGCCGACGTCGACAGCGAACGCGTACTGCTGCGACTGTCCAGCTGGGACGTGGTGCGCATGGGACTGCTCTCCAACCGCGGCTGGGCACTGGCAGTGGCCGCGTTCGGCGTCCTGTTCCAGACCGTGCCACGGCCGGTGATGGACGATGCCATCCAGCGCGGCGGCCGCGAGGCCTTCGGCTATGCCAGCCACCTGCATCCCGGCGTGACCGGCGCGTTGCTGCTGGCGGCGGCGGCCCTGCTGCTGGGCTGGCTGGCGCTGCGCGTGCTGTCGGTGGTGCTGACCCTGTTGCGTTACCACGGCTTCACCCTCGTCGAGCAGGACCGCCGCCTGACGGTGTCGGCCGGGATGCTCAGCCGCACCCGCAGCAGCGTGGCACGTCGCCGCATCCAGGCCTGGACGCTGCGCGAAGGCACCCTGCCGCGCTGGTTCGGGCTGCGCCAGCTGCGCATCGACAGTGCCGCCGGTGGCCCTTCGCGTGATGAGGACCGCGCCCTGCGCGAACTGGCGCCGCTGGCAACCCGCGAGCATTGCACGCAACTGGTGCAGCACCTGCTCCCCCAGCTGCACTGGCCACCGGCGCAATGGCAGTCCATCCCGCAGCGTGGCTGGTGGCGGCTGTGCCTGGGCGCGCTGCTGCTGGTGCCGCTGCTGGCCGCCGCCGCGTACTGGCGCTGGGGCCGATGGGGCCTGGTCGTGCTGGCCTGGCTGCCGGTCGCGTTGCTGGTCGCACACCGGCAGATGGCACGCATGGGCTGGTATCTGGACGAGCACTATGTGGCCGTGCGCGGCGGCTGGTGGAAACGCTGGTGGCGCTGGGCCGAGCTGGACAAGGTGCAGGGCCTGCGCCTGCAGCGTTCACCACTGGACAAGGTGCTGGGCACCAGCAGCCTGCAACTGGATACCGCCGGTGCGCATGGCGACGTGGCACTCACCCTGCACCATCTGCCGCAGGCACAGGCACAGCAGGCGATGGATCAACTGGCGGCCGCGCTGGCGCGGCGCAAACTGCGCTGGTGATGCGGGGTCGGATCCCGGCCGGCACTACCGCGAGCAGGGTCAGCGAGGCATCATCGCTGCGAGGGGCCCCAATAGCCCAGGTCCCTTCGGATCTGCAGATCGCGCATCCAGCTGCCGAACGGCTTGCGCCGCAGCGCACCCATTTCACCGGACAGGAAATCCTCGGTGGCCGCGATCACCCGCTCGCTGGACAGGCCGTCGCGGTACGGATGGATGGCATCGGCGTAACGCACGATTTCCGCCTGCAGCGCGGCGTCCGGATGCAGCGCGCGCTGCAGCATCACCGGCAGCTGTGCCGGGTCGTCGAAATCAATCATGTGCGGCTTCGGCACGCGGTTGCGGAAGGTCACCACCGGCTTGTGCTGGACGATGAACTCCGAAACGATCGACGAGGTGTCCGACACCAGCACATCGGCGGCGCGCTGCGCGGCCATCACCTGCTCCGGCTCGATGAAGTGGGCATTGGCACCGGCCAGCGCGCGGTAGCGCTCGAACAGTTCCGGCGGACATTTGGGATGCAGGGTCAGCAGCCAGTAGCGCCCACCGGCAGCGATATCGGCGGCGATCTGCGCATGCAGGTGCGGTGCCGCACTCAGCCGCTCGGTGAAGGTGGAACCAAACAGGATCACCGGGCGATCGCCGGCCGGCGCGCGCAGTGCGGCGCTCTCGCCACCGTCATCGCGGAACAGCGGGTCCAGCTTCGGCCAGCCGGTCTCGGCCACCGCGAAGTGGCCCTGCTGGGCCGCGATCTCGCGGAACGGTGTGGTGGTGGCCGGCCCCTGCGTGCAGTACAGGTCGAACATGCCGCGCACCCGGAAGTGGCCGCGCGCGCTGTCGCGCTTTTCCACGTTGAAGCCATGGAACAGCTGCACCTTGGCCCCCGAAAGGAAGGTCGGCACCCAGTTGGCCGCGCTGAACACCGCCCGCGGGCGCATTGCCAGGGCCTGCTTCAGGCCGACGTTGGCCACCCCCGGCAGGCTGCTGCCGGCCGCGCCGCCTTCGAACCAGGCCACAACATCCTGCCCGGACGCGTGCAACGCCTGCGCCAACGGGGCGAGAATAGGCAGCGCATAGCGCTCCGTCGCAAACAACAGGTACCCGGCCATCATGTCCTCCACGACCGCTCCCATCGAACGGCCTCGCATCTCGGCGTGCATTATCGCGTTCAACGAGGCCGGGCGCATCGGCGACTGCCTGGCCTCGCTGGCCTTCTGCGATGAGATCGTGGTGGTGGACTCGCAGTCCACCGATGCGACCGTGGCCATCGCCGAGGCTGCCGGTGCCCGCGTGCTGCAGCATCGGTTCGAGGGCTTCCGCAGCCAGAAGGCGTTCTGCGTCGAGCAGGCCAGCCACGACTGGGTACTGTGCCTGGATGCCGACGAGCGCATCAGCCCCGAGCTGCGTGCGGCCATCGAACAGGCCCGTGACGGCGGCTTCGCCGGCCACGCCGGCTACCGCTTCGCCCGCCTGTCTGAGTACTTTGGCAGGTTCCTGCGCCACGGCAATGCCTACCCGGACCGGGTGATGCGCCTGTTCGACCGCCGTCAGGGCGGCTGGCGCGGCAAGCGCGAGATCCACGAGGCGGCCAGCGTCGATGGCAGCGTCGGCACCCTGCGCGGCGATCTCATCCACTATCCCTATCGATCGTTGCAGCAGCAGCTGGCCAAGACCGAGAAGTATGCGCGGATGATGGCCGAGCACGAGTTCGCGCGTGGCAAGCGCGCCACGCTGGGCAAGCTGGTGCTGGCGCCGGCCTGGCGGTTCTGGCGTGGCTTCCTGTTCCGCGGCGGCTTCCGCGACGGCTGGCACGGCCTGGTCTATGCCTATGTGCGTGCCAACTACGTACGGCAGAAGACCATCATGCTGTGGATGCTGGGCAACGGCCAGGCGGTGGCCGATCCTCCAGCCCCTGTGGAACGGCCCTGAGCCGGCTGTGTCACACTTGCCGCGCGTTGCCTGAAGATCCCCCATGAAAATCCTGTACACCAACTTCCACTATGGCGACGGTGGCGGCCACACCACGTACATCGTGTCCCTGGCGCGCGCCCTGCATGGACAGCACACGCTCCATGTCGCAGCCCCCGCCGACAGCCGCCTGCTGCGCACGGTGGCCGAGGAAGGAATCGCCACCCCGCTGCCGATGGCCTTTGGCAGCGGCCTGCCGACCTTGCCACGACAACTGGCCGAACAGCATGCGCTGCGCCGGCTGGTGCGGGACGAGGGCATCGACCTGGTCCACGTCAACGGCGCTCGTGATCACCGCTTCGTGATGCAGGGACTGCTCGGCATGCGCCGCCCGCCGATCATCCTGACCAAGCACAACAGCAAGCCCACCCGTACGCTTGGCAATGCCTTCAGGGCCCGCTGGGCCACCGACCGCGTGATTGCGGTTTCGGCACACACCGGGCGTCTGCTGGAGCAGGGCCCGTACCGGCGCTGCCCGATCGATGTGGTCCGCAACGGCGTCGACCTGGACCGCTTCGCGCCGCTGCCGGCCGACGCCGGCCAGGCAATGCGGCAGCAATGGACGCAGGATCCGGATGCGCTGCTGCTGGTCAGCAACGCCGGCACCGATGACTACAAGGGCTGGATCGACCTTGCGCAGGCCATTGCCCTGCTCCCCGACGCGATCCGGCCGCACGTACACATGGCGGTCGCGGGTCACCTGCCCAACGCGCAGCAACGCGCGCAGGTGCAGGCCCTCGGTGATGTCGCCACGCAGGTCCACTTCACCGGACTGCTGGCCGATACGCGCCCACTGATCGCCGCCGGCGACGTCGGCTTCGTGCTGTCCAACGACATCGAAACAATTTCCTTCGCCTGCCGCGAAATGATGGCCAGCGCCAGGCCGATGCTGGTCAGCGACTACGCGGGGCTGCCGGAAAACATCGAGCAGGGAGTCGACGGCTGGGTCGTGCCCACCCGCAACGTGGCCGCCATCGCCGCACAGGTGCAGGCGATGTATGAACAACGCCAGGCGCTGCCGGCGATGGGCATGGCCGCCCGCCGCCATGCAGAGCGTGAGTTCGGCCTGCAGACCTTCGCCGGGGCGACCTCGGCCACCTATCACGCCGCCTTGGCCAGCACCTGAGCCACATTGCCCGAACGCTTAATCGGTAAGGCCGGGCCCCTGCAGGCGGCGCTCGTGCTCGAGTTCCGCCGCCGACGGCCGACAGGTGCCGGCGACCGCATCGGCAGGCACAAGCCACCAGCGGCGACGATTGGAAATGCCTGCCATTTCGGCCTGCGCACGGTCAATGCAGGCCTGCATCGCATCTTCGTTCACCAGCAGCCAGCGGTGCTGCGGAACCAGCCGCTGCCAGCGCACGGCCGCCTGCAGCTGTTGATGCCAACGCGCTTCGAATCCAAAGGTGGCCGCCGCGCGATCGGCCATCAGCAGGTTCTGCTCTTTCCATGCCACCAATCCCAGCTCGGCCTGCGGACCGATGCGTGCGCTGACCTCACGCATCAGGCCACGGGCCGAGCTGGAATCGTTCAACACCGGATAACCGACCAGGCTATACAGCACCCATACCCCGGCCAGGGTAGAGACCAAGGCAACGTGCCGACGTCGGCGCCCGCACGCCCACAGGCTCAACGCCGACCAGATCGCCATCGCCAGCGCCGCCCACGCCAATGCATCGGTCGCGCCGGGCGGCAATCCGCGTCCATGGGCAAGGTTCACCTCGAAGCGCGGATCACCCAGCAACGCGAGCGCCCCGACCAGGCTCAAGCCCAGTGCCAGCAACGCGGCAAACCCTCCCAGCACGCGCTGCACATCGCGCCGCTTCAGCAGCCCGGGCAGCAGCGGCGCCAGCGCCAGGCAGAACATCGGCAGCGCCGGCAGGATGTAGACATCACGCTTGCCCTGGGGAATCGAGAAGAACAGCACGACCAGCAACCACCACGCCAGCGGCAGCAGGTAGCGTGGATCGCGGCGGCACAGGCGCCGCCGCCACGCCGGGATCGCCCATGGCAGCGCCAGGAATGCGGGTATCCACATCGTTGGCATGACACCGAAGAAGTACCACCACGGCTGGTGATGGTCCCAGGACTGCGTGTAGCGGCGGGCCGTCTGCCGCACCAGGATGTCGTTGATGTAGCCGCGGTACTCGTCCGATCCGGTGCCCAGCGCGGCCAGCAGCATCGGCGCCAGCCACAGCGATATCGCCAGCAGGAAGGCCAGCGGTGCCAGCCAGAAGCGGCCATCGCGTGCGTGCAGGGAAACACGGGGCCACTGCAGGGCTGCAGCGATGGCCGCCGGCACGATCATCAGCAGCGCCAGCATGCCCACGCCCTTGGTGATCACCCCGATACCGGCAAAGAACCAGCCCAGCCACCACCAGCGCCAGGCCGGGCCCAGCAGCAGGTGGCGCAGCAGGCCATAGTTGGCCAGAGTGATGAACAGCACCAGCAGCGGATCGATCTGCGCCTTCTTCGCCTGGAAGGTGAACTGCAGCGCGAACAGCAGTGCCCACCCCGCGCAGAGTCCGACCTGCCGCGTCCACAGCCGGCGCCCCAGATCGACCACGCACCACAGCGTGCCCAATGCGGCCAGCAGCGAGGGCAGCAGGAAGGCCACGCGCCAGTGGCCAACCAAGCCATACAGCGAGGCCTGCCACCACATCAGCATCGGCGGCTTGTCCGAATACAGCTCGGTACCGCGATGCGGGAACAACCAGTAACCGCTGTCGACCATCTGCCTGGCCACCAGCGCGAAGCGTGGTTCGTCAGAGGGCCACGGATCGCGGAGACCGAGCCCGGCCCCCAGCACCAGCAGGGCCACCACCACGAACAACCACGTCTGGCGCGACGCGTGGGTCTTCAGCATGGGACTCGAAACGGCAGCGGGGGGGTCAGGCTGCTTTTATCAGACGCGCGTAGAAGAAACCGTCAGCATCGTTGTCACCAGGCAGTCGCTGGCGTGCCACGCCTTCGCAATCCACGCCGAACGCATCGCCCAGCGGCTGCGCCACCGCGTCCGGATGCCACTTCAGGAACGCACGCACCTGATCGATGTTCTCGGCGCGCAGGATCGAGCAGGTGGCGTACAGCAGCACGCCGCCGGGGCGCAGCATCGACCAGCAGGCTTCCAGCAGGCGCGCCTGCACGCCCACCAGTGCATCGACGTCCTCGGCGCGACGGTGGAACATCACATCCGGCTGGCGGCGGATCACGCCCGTGGCCGAACATGGCGCATCCAGCAGGATCGCGTCGAACGGCACGCCGTCCCACCACGAACCGGGATCGCTGGCATCGGCGACCAGGGTCTGCGCATGCTCGCCCACACCGGTGCGGGTGTAAGTGTCACGTGCCCGGGCCAGACGGCGCGCGTCGATATCCAGCGCCAGCAGGCGCAGGCTCGGGTCACGCTCCAGCAGATGCGCCGATTTGCCGCCGGGTGCCGCGCAGGCATCCAGCACGCGGGCACCGGTCGCGGGTGCCAACGCATCGGCCGCGCATTGCGCCGACAGGTCCTGCACCGACAGTGCACCATCGCCGAAGCCCGGCAGCTGGTTCACGGCAACGGAGGTCGCCAGGCGCAACGCATCGGCGCACAGTGCAGTGGCTTCAGCGGCAATGCCGGCCTCGGCCAGCGTCGCCAGGGCCTTGTCGCGACCGCCGTGCTGGCGGTTGGCACGCAGCCACAAGGGCGCGGGTTGCAGGCTGGCGCTGAAGATCGCTTCGGCCTGCGCCGGCCAGTCGCGCTCGATCGCATCAGCCAACCATTCCGGGAAGGCGTCGCGCGCAGGCTGTTCGGGGAACCCCTCGCGCTGGGCGCGGCGCAGGATCGCGTTGACCAGGCCTGCCTGGCGCTCACGGCCCAGCGCGCGCGCCGCATCGACCGTAGCCGAAAGCGCTGCGTGCGCAGGCAGTTCGAGCACGTCCAGCTGGGCGAAACCGACCATCAGCAGCGTGCGCAGGTCGGCATCGCGCGCCGACAGCGGCTTCTGCATCCAGGCCTGCAAGGCCGCATCATAGGTGCTGCGACGGCGCAGCACAGCGAAACACAGGGCTTCCAGCAGCGCGCGGTCGCGGCTGTCGGCCAGCTTCGGCAGCGCCCAGGCCAGTTCGGCCTTCAGCGAACGGCCACGGGTGAACACCTGTGCCAGCACGCGTGCGGCCAGCATGCGCGTGGCCGCGCCCGGTGCCGCCTTGGCGACGGAGAAATCGTTCTGCTTGGACACCGCTTATGCCCCCACGCGCAGGTCGCGGCGAGCGTTGAGGTAATCGGCAGCGGTGATCGCCTTGCCGCCTTCACGCTGCAGCACGCGCAGGCGCAGCGCGCCCTGGCCACAGGCAATGTCGATGCCGTCGCGGCCGGCGGCCAGCACGGTGCCCGGTGCCTGGCCGTGGCCTGCCTCCAGTGCCACCGCGCCATGGATGCGCACGCGTTCGCCAGCCAGCGTTGCCTCGGCGATCGGCCACGGATTGAACGCGCGCACGGTACGCGCCAGCGCGTCGGCGTCCTGCGCCCAGTCCAGCCTGGCTTCGGCCTTGTCCAGCTTGTGCGCGTACGTCACGCCCTGTTCCGGCTGCGGTCGCGCGATCGGCTTGATGCCCGCGCGCAGCAGGCCCAGGCCATCGGACAACACCTGGGCACCAAGCTCGGCCAGCTTGTCGTGCAGCTGGCCGCCGGTATCGGTGGCGGCGATCGGCAGCTCCTGGTGCAGCAGCACCGGGCCGGTATCCAGGCCAGCCTCCATCTGCATCAGGCACACCCCGGTCTTCGCGTCACCAGCCTGGATCGCACGCTGGATCGGCGCAGCGCCGCGCCAGCGCGGCAGCAGCGATGCATGCACGTTCCAGCAACCATGGGTCGGGATGGCCAGTACTGCCTTGGGCAGGATCAGGCCATAGGCCACCACCACCATCAGGTCCGGCTGCAGGTCGCGCAACTGCTGTTGGGCGGCCGCGTCCTTCAGCGACTCCGGCTGGTAGACCGGAATGCCACGGGCCACGGCTTCGAGCTTGACCGGCGAAGGCGCCAGGCCACGGCCTCGGCCGGCCGGGCGATCAGGCTGGGTATAGACGGCCACGACCTCATGGTGGCGCGCAGCCGCGCGCAGCGACGACACCGCGAATTCCGGCGTACCGGCAAAGACAATCCTCATGGCTACCCCACTTGCAGGATGGATTCGTGCAGGAAAGAAAACGGCGCCGTCGGCCGGCGCCGTAGAGCCCGCGCGAGCCGCGCAGGCACGGGCCACCCGAAGGGTGGCCCGGATTGGCGATCACGCCACGTGCTTGCGCTGCTTGGCCAGCTTCTTGCGCACCATCTCGCGCTTGAGCGGCGACAGATAGTCGATGAACAGCTTGCCGTCCAGGTGATCCATCTCGTGCTGGATGCAGGTGGCCAGCACGTCACCAGCCTCCATCTGCTGTTCCTGGCCGTTGCGGTCCAGGTACTTCACGGTGATGGTGTCGGCACGGGTCACGTCGGCGAAGATGCCCGGAACCGACAGGCAGCCCTCCTGGTACACCCGGCCCCCGTCCTTGGCGACGATTTCCGGATTGATGAACACATGCGGTTCATTCTTTTCTTCGCTGACGTCGATGACCATGAAGCGCTTGTGCACGTCCACCTGGGTGGCGGCCAGGCCGATGCCCGGGGCGTCGTACATGGTCAGGAACATGTTGTCGATCAGTTCCTGGAAGGCCGGCGTGGTGACTTCGGCAGCTTCGATCAACGCGGCCTTGGTACGCAGGCGCGGATCGGGGAACTCGAGAATGGGGAGAAGGGCCATGGCTGTTTCCGGATAGGGGGCCGGCACGCCGGCATACGTCGCAGATTCTAGCTCCAACGCTTGCCTTGCGCCCCGGTTTCTGGACTATAGTGCGCGGACCTGTTGGGGAATCAGGGCTTCACACTTATGTTGCTTCGTTTTCGTACGGTCGTCGCCGCGGCGATGCTGACCGTGGCTGCCTATGCTACCGCCGTGGAAGTGAATGGCGGGCACCCGGACACCTATGTGGTCCGAAAAGGGGATACGTTGTGGGATATCGCCGCACGTTTCCTGCAGAAGCCGTGGCTGTGGCCGGAGATCTGGCAGGCCAATCCGCAGATCGCCAATCCGCACCTGATCTATCCCGGTGACGTCCTGAGCCTGGCCTACCTGGACCGGGTGACCGTGGCGGCCCGGCCCGGCCCACGCCAGGAGGCCCCGATCGACGCCATTCCGCTGGCCCAGGTCGAGCCGTTCCTGAAGCAGCTGAGCGTGGTCGACAGCATCGAGCAGCTGCCCTACGTGGCCGGCCTGGAAGAGGAACGCCTGCGTGCCACCAGCGGCCACGCCGTCTATGTGCGCCTGGCTGACGCCCAGGTAGGCCAGCGCTGGGCGGTTGTCCGCCCGACCGTGCGCTACGCCCAGCCCAAGCCGACCGAGGACCTGACCGCCAACGGCGACGTCACCCCGGGCAGCGGCAACCTGTGGCGCGCCTACAGCGCACCCAACCACCGCCGCGGCGTGCTCGGCTATGAGCTGGCCCAGGTCGCCACCGGCACCATCACCCATGTCGCCGGAGGCAAGGTCGAGGCGTCCACCCTGGTGCTGGACAAGAACGAAGGCGGCCGTGAGGTGCGTGCCGGCGACCGCCTGGTGCCGATCGAGGCCAGGCCGTACGACCTGCAGTTCGTGCCCCATGTCCCCGCCGCAGGCGTCGAGGGCGTCGACGTACGCGTGCTGGCCGTCACCGACATGTTCACTGCCGGCGGCCCCCGCGACGTGATCGCGATCTCGGCTGGTCGCACGCAGGGCGTGGACAATGGAACCGTGTTCTCGCTGTGGCGCCCGGGCCGCCATGTGGCGCACCGCATGAAGTACCCGAACTCGTCGCGCACGGACGATTCGCTCAGCACCGGCGCCGGCCGGGTCTCGCTGCCGGACGAGTACGCGGCGCATGCCATGGTGTTCCGCACCTTCGACAATGTCAGCTACGCGCTGGTGATGCAGGGCGTGAAGCCGGTGCGCGTGGGGTACAACGCCCTGCACCCGGACGCGCGGTAGAGTCGACTGTTGGTCGACTGCTCTTCACCGCCCCCCGAAAGCGCCCGCGCTGCGCGCGGTAGTCGAGTGACAGTCGACTCTACAGGGGCGGTCTCCGGCAAAGTCTGACAGCCACATGCGAAGGCGCCCTAGGGCGCCTTTGTTGCATGCGCTCGATAGTGGGGGAATGACCAAGCAAGCTGATGAGGCGCTGCTGCGCCTGGTGATGGCAGGCGGCGCGCTGGCGCCACGGCGGACCCTGCTGCAGGCCGCGGGCAGCGCGGAGACCGCAATCGCGCAGGGCGCCGCGACCTGGCGCGCGCACGGTTGCACGCCAGAGCAGTGCGCTGCACTGGAACGCCCCGACGCCCGCGCCTGGACCGTGGCGCGGCACTGGCTGGAAGACGACGACCACCATCTGCTGTCCTTTGCCGATGCGGCCTTTCCGCCGCCCCTGCTGGACGTCCCGAACCCGCCACTGGCGCTGTTCGTGGCGGGCGATCCGAGCCTGGCCTGGCGCCCCTCGGTGGCGCTGGTCGGCAGCCGCTCGCCAACCCCGGGAGGACGCGCGCTGGCCGCGCGCTTTGCCGGCTGCTTCGTCGAGGCCGGACTGGCCGTAACCAGTGGCCTGGCGGCCGGCATCGACGCGGCCGCCCATCTGGCCACATTGGAGGCAGGCGGCTGCACCGTGGCGGTGATCGGGACCGGCCCTGATCGGGCCTATCCGGACAGCCACCAACGGTTGCAGGGGCGGATCGCCGCCGAGGGCGCGGTGCTCAGCGAGTACCTGCCCGGCACACCGGCACGCCCGGGCCACTTCCCCGCGCGCAACCGCCTGGTGGCCGGGCTGGCGCTGGCGACGGTGGTGGTCGAGGCTGCGCAACGCTCCGGCGCCCTGATCACCGCACGGCTGGCTGCCGAGGCGGGCCGTGAAGTCTGTGCCCTGCCCGGCTCGGTACTCAACCCACGCGCAGCGGGCTGCCACCGGCTGATCCGTGAAGGGGCCGCACTGGTCGAGCGCCCCGAGGAAGTGCTGGAACTGCTGGCCCCTGCCCTTCGCCAGCAGCTGCCGGGCTTGCAATCACGGCTGGGCACCCCCACTGAACAGGCACCGCCGGCGCTCCTGCCGGCGCGTTGGGCCGACGACCCTGACTACCAGTGCTTGTGGCGGGCCCTGGACCACGACCCAAGCAGTATGGATTCACTGATCACACGCTGTGGATTGACGGCGCCCCAGGTGTCCTCCATGCTGCTGGCCATGGAACTGGCGGGAATCGTGGTGTGCGTACACGGCCGCTACTGTCGAACTCCCTAGTTTCTTCACCTCCACAGCGTCGCGCGACGCAGGCCGAGGGGCAATGAAAGAGAGCATCCTGGACGTACTGCTGTACCTGTTTGAACACTATTTCAGCGAAGACGCGGACCTGATCCGTGACCGCGATTCGCTCCAGAACGGCCTGATCCAGGCCGGTTTCAGCCCAACCGAGATCAACAAGGCGTTCGACTGGCTCGACGCCCTGGCCGCGCAGCGGCCGAGCGTGGCCCAGGCACGGGTCGACGGCCCCGTGCGCGTCTACCACGGCCCCGAGCTGGACAAGCTGGACGTGGAATGCCGCGGCTTCCTGCTGTACCTGGAACAGCACGGCATCCTCGACGCCGACCAGCGCGAACTGGTGCTGGACCGGGCGATGGCTCTGGACCAGGACGAACTGGACCTGGACGACCTGAAATGGGTCGTACTGATGGTGCTGTTCAACCAGCCTGGCTCCGAAGCGGCCTATGCCTGGATGGAGACGCAGATGTTCATGGACGAGCCAGAACCCCTGCACTGACCGTACACTTGGGGGCATAGCGCATTCAGGAGCGTCCCCGTGAGCGAGTGGTTCCATGCAGAAGGCAACCGGCAGCAAGGTCCGCTGCCGGCGGAACAGTTGGTCGAGCTGTTCCGAAACAACCAGATCACCCTGGACACCCTGGTCTGGCGCGACGGACTGCCGCAATGGCAGCCGTTGCGCACCGTCGTGGACGAACTCGGCCTGATCGTGCCGGCGCTGGACGCCGCCGTACCGCCGGTCGAACCCGAACCGGAACGCGTCGCACCGCCTCCGCCGCAGCCGCCGGTACTGCCGCCGTCCACGCCCTACGCCGCCAGTGCATCGGCCACCGTCCTGCCGGCACCGAAAAAGAAGCTGTCCGGCTGTGCGCTGACCGCCATCATCGGTGGTGCCCTGTTGCTGGTACTGGTCCCGATCGTGGCCATTCTGGCCGCCATCGCGCTGCCGGCCTACAACGACTACACCGTGCGCAGCAAAGTCGCCGGCGCCGTGGCCGCGCTGCAGCCGCTGAAGGACCAGGTGCAGCATTTCGCCGATGACGAAGGCCGCTGCCCGGGTGCCAATGACGCCGGCTTCCCGGCCCCGGGCGACTTCGCCAACGCGGGCCTGTCGGCGGTGAACATCGGCCGCTTCAACAACGGTCACTGCGGCATCGAAGCAACGCTGGCGGTACCAGGCAAGGGCATCGACGGCGACCTGCTGTGGCTGGAATATGATCGCGACAGCGGCCGCTGGGAATGCAGTGGCGAAAGCAACGACAAGTACCTGCCGCCGACGTGCCGCGGCTGAGCCACGCGCATGCCAGCACCTCCAAGGATGATTCAACAGGGAACATGCAATGACTGAGTGGTACTACGCCGAAGGACAGCAACGCCAGGGCCCGCTGCCGGTCCAGGAGATCCGCCAGCGCTTCCAGCGCGGCCAGTTGAACCTGGACACCCTGGTCTGGCGCGAGGGCATGGCCCAGTGGGCTGCACTGCGCCAGGTGGTCGACGAGCTCGGCCTGCAGACGCTGGCCGATGCCAGCACTGCCACCAGCAGCGGCGGGTTCGACCTGCGCAGCGACTATGCCGCCATCGATAGCGGCACCGCACCGTTGCCCGGCACCGGCGCGCTCAGCAGCTCGCCATACAGCGCTCCAGCCGCCGTCGGCAGCGGTGGCCACGCACAACCTGTGGTGGGCGGTGAAGTGGTCTACGCAGGCTTCTGGAAGCGCGTGGCGGCCTACATGATCGACTACTTCGTGCTGGTCATCCCCGGCAGCATCATCGGGGCCATCCTCGGTGCGATCCTGGGCGCCAGCATGGGCGCGGTGGGCAGTGGCGAATCGGCCATCGAGATCGTGGCCCAGCTGGCCAGTGCCCTGATCAACCTCTGCATCGGCATGGCGTACTACACCTGGTTCCATGCCTCGAAGGGCGGCGCCACGCTGGGCAAGATGGCGGTCGGCATCAAGGTCGTCCGCGGCAACGGCGAGCGCCTGACCAAGGCCCGCGCGTTCGGTCGTTACTGGGCCATGCTGCTGAGCAGCTTCACCCTCGGCATCGGCTTCCTGATGGCGGCCTTCACCGAACGCAAGCAGGGCCTGCACGACATGATCTGCGACACTCTGGTGGTCGACCGCTGGGCCTACACCGACCAGCCCCACCTGCAGCGCCGCGAGCTGGGCACCGTCACCGTGCTGGTACTGGTGTTGACCGCGGTACTGTCGCTGGTGGGCCTGGCGCTGCTGGTGTTCGCGGTCGGCTTCATCGCCAAGATGGCCTCCTGAACGGCCATCCTCACGGCTGGCTGCTTGACACGGGCTGGCCGGGCGTGATTCCTCTAATAAGGTGAAACCTGAACGCCCGGCACATTACCGGGCGTTCAGTTTATGGATTTGCGCCTGGCCGCTTCACTAATGCGGCCATTTGCTCCACCCTAGCGGCCCCTTCCCCACGGTTCGCCCCACAGACCCTGCTGCCATGCCCAAGCACCTGCTCATCGTCGAATCGCCGGCCAAGGCCAAGACGATCAACAAATACCTCGGCAAGGACTACACCGTCCTGGCCTCGTATGGGCATGTGCGTGACCTGATTCCGAAGGAAGGCGCGGTCGACCCGGACAACGGGTTCGCCATGCACTATGACGTGATCGACAAGAACGAGAAGCACGTCGATGCGATCGCCAAGGCCGCCAAGGGCGCCGACGACATCCTGCTGGCGACCGACCCGGATCGCGAGGGTGAAGCGATCAGCTGGCATATCGCCGAGATCCTGAAGGAACGCGGGCTGGTCAAGGACAAGCCGATGCAGCGCGTGGTGTTCACCGAGATCACCCCGCGCGCCATCAAGGAAGCCATCAGCCAGCCGCGCGCGATCGCCAGCGACCTGGTCGATGCCCAGCAGGCGCGCCGCGCGCTGGATTACCTGGTCGGTTTCAACCTGTCGCCGGTGCTGTGGCGCAAGGTCCAGCGCGGCCTGTCCGCCGGCCGCGTGCAGAGCCCGGCGCTGCGCATGATCGTCGAGCGCGAGGAAGAGATCGAAGCCTTCATCGCCCGCGAGTACTGGTCGATCGCCGCCGAGTGCGCGCACCCGTCGCAGCACTTCAACGCCAAGCTGATCAAGCTGGACGGGCAGAAGTTCGAGCAGTTCACCATCACCGATGGCGACACCGCTGAAGCGGCGCGGATGCGCATCCAGCAGGCCGCGCAGGGCTCGCTGCACGTCACCGACGTGGCCAGCAAGGAGCGCAAGCGCCGCCCGGCGCCGCCGTTCACCACCTCCACCCTGCAGCAGGAAGCCTCGCGCAAGCTCGGCTTCACCACCCGCAAGACCATGCAGGTGGCGCAGAAGCTGTATGAAGGCGTGGCGATTGGTGACGAAGGCACCGTCGGCCTGATCTCGTACATGCGTACCGACTCGGTGAACCTGTCGCAGGATGCGCTGGCCGAGATCCGCGACGTGATCGCCCGTGATTACGGCATCGCCTCGCTGCCCGACCAGCCCAACACCTACCAGACCAAGTCGAAGAACGCCCAGGAAGCGCACGAAGCGGTACGCCCGACCTCGGCCCTGCGCACCCCGGCCCAGGTCGCACGCTTCCTCACCGACGACGAGCGCCGCCTGTACGAGCTGATCTGGAAGCGTGCAGTGGCCTGCCAGATGATTCCGGCCACGCTCAACACGGTCAGCGTCGACCTGTCGGCCGGCAGCGAACACGTGTTCCGCGCCAGCGGCACCACCGTGGTCGTGCCCGGCTTCCTGGCCGTGTACGAGGAAGGCAAGGACAACAAGAGTGCCGAGGACGAGGACGAAGGCCGCAAGCTGCCGGCGATGAAGCCCGGCGACCGCGTACCGCTGGAACGCATCCAGGCCGAACAGCATTTCACCCAGCCGCCACCGCGCTACACCGAAGCGGCGCTGGTGAAGGCGCTGGAAGAGTACGGCATCGGCCGTCCCTCGACCTACGCCTCGATCATCCAGACCCTGTTGTTCCGCAAGTACGTGGAAATGGAAGGGCGCAGCTTCCGCCCGTCCGATGTGGGCCGCGCGGTTTCCAAGTTCCTGTCCAGCCACTTCACCCAGTACGTGGATTACGACTTCACCGCCAAGCTTGAAGACGAGCTCGATGCCGTCTCGCGTGGCGAAGAAGACTGGATCCCGCTGATGTCGCGCTTCTGGGAACCGTTCAAGGAACTGGTCGAAGACAAGAAGGAATCGGTCGACCGCGCAGAGGCCAGTGGCGCGCGCGAGCTCGGCACCGACCCCAAGACCGGCAAGCCGGTCAGCGTGCGGCTGGGCCGTTTCGGGCCCTATGCCGCCATCGGCAGCACCGCCGAAGATGCCGAGGAGAAGCCGAAGTTCGCTTCGCTGCGCCCCGGCCAGTCGATGCACACCATTTCCCTGGAAGACGCGCTGGAGCTGTTCCTGATGCCGCGCGCACTGGGCGAGGACAACGGCGAGCCGGTCAGCGTCGGCATCGGCCGCTTCGGCCCGTTCGCCAAGCGCGGCAGCACCTATGCCTCGCTGAAGAAGGAGGACGACCCGTACACCATCGACCTGGCGCGCGCCGTGTTCCTGATCGAAGAGAAGGAAGAGATCGCGCGCAACCGGATCATCAAGGAGTTCGAGGGCAGCGACATCCAGGTGTTGAACGGCCGCTTCGGCCCGTACATCAGCGACGGCAGGATGAACGGCAAGATCCCCAAGGATCGCGAACCGGCGTCGCTGACCCTAGCTGAAGTGCAGCAGTTGATGGAAGAAACCGGCAAGCCGGTGCGCAAGGGCTTCGGTGCCAAGAAGGCCGCCGCGAAGAAAGCCCCGGCCAAGAAGGCGGCAGTGAAGAAGGAAGCCGCGCCGAAGAAGGCCGCTGCAAAGAAAGCGCCTGCCAAGAAGGCCGCGGCCAAGAAAGCAGTAAAGAAGGCCGCCGCGAAGAAGGCCCCGGCGAAGAAGGCCGCCGCAAAGAAGTAGATCCACGCCATGCGTGGATGAGGGGCAAGGTGTGCGGACCAACGGTCCGCACCTACCGTCCGCGCCGACCACCCCTTCTGCACGCAGCAGGGGGATAATGAAGGCCCACGCCGGGCCGGTCGCCGCCATGAAAGAACTCACCCTGGACTCTGCTGTCGCCACGCTCCGTGCGGGCGGCGTGATCGCCTACCCGACCGAAGCGGTCTGGGGCCTGGGCTGTGACCCTTCGCACGAGGCGGCGGTGCACATGGTGCTGCGACTGAAACAACGCCCGATCGAAAAAGGCATGATTCTGGTCGCGGCCGATCTGGCGCAGCTGGAAGGCTGGGTGCGCCTGCAGGCCCTGCCGGACGCACGCCAGCGCGCGGTGCTGGCCAGCTGGCCCGGCGCCAACACCTGGATCCTGCCGGCCGGACCCCGTGCCCAGCCGTGGGTCACCGGGGAGCACAGCGGCATCGCCGTGCGCATCAGCGCCCACCCGCTGGTGGCCGAACTCTGCCGTGCCTGGGGAGGCCCGCTGGTCTCCACCAGCGCCAACCTGGCCGGCGAACCACCGGCGCGCCGCCGCGAAGAACTGGATCCACGCCTGCTGCGCCTGCTTGATGGCATCCTGGATGGCGAAACCGGCGGCCTGGCCCAGCCCACCCCGATCCGCGACGCGCTCAGCGGCAACGTGCTGCGCTCCTGAGCGGCCGATTGCGCTGCCCCGGACAATCGCGCACCCTGCCGTCATGAACCTGCTGCGCACCGCTTTGGGCCTGTGCCTGCTGCTGCCATCGACGGCACCGGCGGCCGAGGATGTGCGGGTCTACCGCTGCGTCGCCAGCAACGGCGCCGTGGCCCTGCAGGACAGGCCCTGCAACAGCGGCCGCCAGGAAGTCCGCGACCTGCAGCGCCCGCGCGATCCAGCGCCGCGGGTGGTGCGCAGCGATGCGGCCCCCGCACCGCCGGACGAATCTCCGGTGATGCGTGACCGCGAGGTCCGCCACGTCTACATCCAGCCGCCGCAGCCGCTGTACGAATGCGTGCGCGACGATGGCCAGCGCTATACCAGCGACAGCAACGAGGGCAATCCGCGTTGGGTGCCGTTGTGGACCAGCGTCTGGCTGCCACACGGGCATCGGGGCCCATCGTACCCGGGTCCGCGCCCGGCCATCGGCACACCGATCGGTCCGCCCGTCGGCGAGGGTGCAGGTTACCGGCCGCCCGCCGTCGGCGTAGGCGTGCAGGTCCCGGCCGGCAGCGTGCTGGTGCGCGACAGCTGCCACGCGCTGCCGCCACAGGAGGTCTGTGCGCGCCTGCGCGACCGCCGCTGGGAACTGGACCGTCGCTACAACAGCGCTTTGCAGAGCGAGCGCACCGCCATCAGCAACGAACAGCGTGGCATCGACGCGCGCCTGTCACGCGACTGCCAGCGTTGAGCGCAGCCTGTACGCTGTGAGCATGAACAGACTGATCTGGTCGCTTCTGGCGCTGCTGCCCGGAAGCGCGTTGGCCGAAGAGGGCGTGATCTACCGCTGTACCTCCAGCAGTAGTGACGTCCCTACCCTGCAGCGCACGCCGTGCCCCACCCGCAGCAAGCAGCAGGTGCTGCGCGTGCCCGGCCCGGCCAACCCGCAGCCGGCTGCCGCTGCACCTGTGGCTGCGGAACCTGCACCCGCCCCCGTCGAAACACCCGCGCCGGTGCCGGCCGGACCGGCCGTTGCCCCTGCGGCCCCAGCGAAACCACGACGCGCGGACGAAGGACGCACCATCATGGAAGCGGGAATGGTTGAACGCGAAGGTGCCAACCAGATTCTCGACAGTGCGACCCTGCGCCGTGATGCCGATGCCCGTGCCGAAGCAGGCAACGGTCCACCGAAGCCGCCGCTTCCCCCGATCTTCCAGTGCACCGACGGACAGGGCGGTGGTTATCTGCACGAGTACGAGGCATCACCTGGTCGCTGCGAACCGATGACGGTGCAGGGCCTGGGCGGGGTCACGCCGATGAACGCGGCCGGCTGCGAAGTCGTGCGCGACCGCTGCGAGGAACTTCCCGAAGCACAGCGATGCGGCAGCTGGCAGCAGCGCTTCCGCGATGCCCGCGGCCGTGAACGCTTCGCCGCACCGGAAAACCGCGATACCGCGCGCGGTGAACGCGAGCGGCTGCAGGCGGTGTTGGAGGCCAGCAACTGCCCGGTACCGGGGTGACCGCCACCCGGTAGTGCCGGCCACTGGCCGGCAACCACAGGATCTTCAGATGATTGCAGTTGCCGGCCAGCGGCCGGCACTACCCGCTGAAAGATCAGAACCCGTAGCGCAGGAAGCCGCCATCCACCGCGATGCACTCACCGGTGACATAGCTGGCTGCCGGCAGGCAGAGGAAGCCCACCGCGGCGGCCACTTCCTCCGGCTCGCCGATACGACGCATCGGCGTGCGGTTGATCACTTCCTCGTAGTAATCCGGGTCCGACAACGGACCGGAGGTCCGCCGCGTGCGGATGTACCACGGCGCCACTGCATTGACCCGGATGCCATCCTCGGCCCACTCGACGGCCAGGTTGCGGGTCATCTGGTGCATCGCGGCCTTGCTCATGCCGTAGACCACGCCGCTGCGCACATGGGTCAGGCCGGACACGCTGCCGACGTTGACGATCGACGACGATGCGTGGCGAGCCAGCAGCGGATGCGCGTAGCGCGACAGCTCGAACGCCGAGAACAGGTTGGTCTCGAAGATCTTCCGCCATTCGTCCTCTGAATACTCCGTGGCCGCCTTGGTGACGTTGCCGCCAGCGTTGTTGACCAGGATGTGCAGGCCATCACTGTGGTCTTCCACCCAGTCCAGGATCTGCCGGCGGTCCTCGTCGTCGGAGACATCGGCGGCCAGCGCGTGCACCTGCATCTGCGGATACACATCCAGCAGCTCGTCGCGCGCGGTCTCCAGCATGTCGATATCGCGCCCGACGATCATCAGGTCCGCGCCGAAGCCGGCCAGTTCGTGCGCGATGGCCAGGCCGATACCGGCGCTGGCACCGGTGATCAGGGCGGTCTGCCCGTCCAGGCGCCACCGTTGCTGGGTCATGTTTCCTCCGGGGCCGCGCCCGCTGCATTTCGATGCGGCAAGGATACGCGCTCACGGCGGCCCTCTGCCGAGGATGCGACACTGCACGTACGCCCACTGCGGAGAGCCGCCATGCGCATCCTGACCCTGTTCTCGTCCCTGCTGGCCGGCGTGCTGCTGGTGGCCTGCCAGCGGCCGCCGACGCCGAACCCGGAGAAGCCACCGGTGCCCAAAGCGATGTCGCGTGCGATGCAGGAACCGCTGGACCGCGCCAAGGGCGCGCAGAAAGCGGTGGAAGAGGCCGCCGCACGCGAACGCAAGGCCGAGGCCGACGCGACGCAGTGACCTGTGGGGTCAGAGCCCTTTGCGGGGCAAAGGGATCCGACCCCACCAATGAAAACGCCCGGCCAGGGCCGGGCGTTTTCATTCGTCACCGCTGCCGATCAGAACCCGCAGAAGCAGTAGGCCAGCGCCTTCACCGGCGTGCCGTTGCCCTTCTCGCGCGCCGCGTTCTCGACAAAGCGCAGCTGCGTATCCACTTCCGGCATCGCGCGCGCCAGCACCATCCGCGCCATGCCCGAGTCGGACAGCATCCAGGCGCCGGCGCGGCTGCCGGCGAAACCGCTGACGAACTGCGCGAACGGCGTCGCCGCCTTCTCGATGTAGCGCACGCGGTAGGCATCAGCCTTGCCCAGCTTGGCACGGCTGGCGGCATCGGCCACGGCATCCTTCAGGCCACCGAAGGCATCGACCAGGCCACGTTCCTTGGCCTGCGCACCGCTCCACACGCGGCCACGCGCCACTTCGTCGACGGCCTCGACCGGCTTCTTGCGGGCGTCGGCGACGCGACCGGTGAAGTCGGCGTAACCCTTGTTGATCACCGACTGGATGACCTGGCCCACGGCCGGATCCATCGGGCGGGTGACATCGAACGCACCCGCGAAACGGGTGGTGCCGACACCATCGGTGTGCACGCCGATCTTGTCCAGCGCGCGGCTGAAGTTCGGCACCATGCCGAAGATGCCGATCGAACCAGTGATGGTCGACGGATCGGCATAGATGCGATCGGCATTCATGCTGATCCAGTAGCCACCGGAGGCGGCCAGGTCGCCCATCGACACCACCACCGGCTTGCCGGCGGCCTGCAGGGCCACCACTTCGCGGCGGATCTGCTCGGAGGCGAACACTTCACCGCCCGGCGAATCCACGCGCAGCACCACCGCCTTCACGTTCTCGTCGTCACGCGCGGCACGCAGCAGCGCCGAGGTCGATTCGCCACCGATGCGGCCGGCCGGGAGATCGCCGCCGCTGATTTCGCCGGCGGCCACAACCACCGCTACCTGCGGACGGTTGTCCACCGGGTTGCGGCGCGCATCGAGCTGGCCCAGGTAGGTGCCGAAGTCGACGTTGCGGAAACCACCGTCGGCATCGTCATCGGCCACGCCGCGCTCGATCATCAGATCCTCGAACTCCTCGCGGGTCTTCAGCGCGGTCACCAGCTTCTGCTGCAGGGCGAACTTGGCCAGGTCGCCACCGGCGGCGGCGATGCCTTCCGGCAGCGTGTCGATGCCGGCGGCCAGCTGTGCCGGGTCCAGGCGACGCGCCTTGGCGATGTCCGCCAGATAGCGCTGCCACACGTCGTTCATCCAGAACAGGTCGGCTTCCTTGGAGGCCGGCGAGGCCGCATCGAGCACGTACGGCTCGGCCGCGGACTTGTACTCGCCCACCTTGAACAGGTGCACGTCCACGCCCAGCTTGTCCTGCAGGCCGGTGCGGAAGTACTGGCGGTAGCGGCCCAGGCCCTCGAGCACCACCGACCCCATCGGGTCCAGGTAGACCTCGTCGGCCTGTGCGGCCAGCAGGTACTGCGACTGGCCCATGCTCTCGCTGTAGGCCACCAGCTGCTTGCCGGAGGCACGCAGGTCCTGCAGCGCGGTGGCCACTTCACGCAGCGAAGCGAAGCCGGACGGCTGCAGCTTGTCCAGCTCCAGCACCACGCGCTCGATCTTCTTGTCTTCCTTGGCCGACTCGATCACCCGCAGCAGGTCGCGCAGCTGGATCTCTTCGGCGCCGTTGTCGCCCACCGCCTTGGCCAGTGCACGGCTGACCGGGTCGGCGCTGAACTGCTCGACCAGGCGACCTTCCGGGGCGATCACCAGGGTGGTGCGATCCTGCAGTGACTTGCTGGCACCGGCACCCATGCCCGCCGCGATGACGAACATCACCAGCAGCAGGAACAGCAGGCCGAAGAACAGCAGGTTGAGGATCAACCGGCGGGTGAAGTTCATGACGTCCCACAGCCCGATGAAGAAACTGGCGACGGGGTTGCGACGCGCCGGGGGCAGCGGGGGCACGGGTTGATTCATGGAACGCTCCGGATGGCTTCTTGCCGTGGTACCAGCATAGCCGGTGCCGCGTGATGCAGCATCGGACACAAGTCAGGGGATCGCCCGCCATGGGTCGGCATGGCGGGCGCAAAGGTCAGGACAACATCGACTGGCCGATGCGCAGGCTGCTGCGGCGCAGGCGCCAGCCCATCAGGATGGCAGCGGCGGTCAGGCCAACGATCAGGCCGATCCACATGCCCTGCGGGCCCATGCCCATGCCCAGGCCGAGCCCGGCGCCGAGCGGCATGCCCAGGCCCCAGTACGCGAACATGGCGATGAACATCGGCACGCGGGTGTCTTTCAGGCCGCGCAGCGCGCCGGCCGACAGTACCTGGATGCCATCCGGGAACTGGAAGGTGGCCGCGTACAGCAGCAGCGTCGAGGCCAGGCCGGCCACCGCCAGGTCGTTGGTGTAGACACCGACGATGGCATCGTGGCCGAACAGCAGCACCGCCGCCGACAGCGTCTGCGTGCCCATGATGATCGCGTAGCCGGCCCAGGCCGCACGCCGTACGCCGAAGCCATCGCCACGGCCAACCGCATGGCCGACGCGCACGGTGGTGGCCTCGGCCACGCCCATCGGGATCATGAAGCACAGCTGCGCCACGTTGATCGCGATCTGGTGCGCGGCCGCTTCATTCGCACCCAGACGGCCGATCAGCAGCGCGGTGACGATGAACAGGCCGCCTTCCATCAGCACGGTAATGCCGATCGGCAGGCCGGTGCGCAGCAGGTCCCAGATCGCCTTCCAGCGCGGTCCTTCGAAGTGCGAGAACAGCTGCAGGTGGGCGAAGCGCTTGGTGCGCCACAGGTAGAGGGCAAACGCCGTGGCCTGCAGCCACATCATCACCGCCGAAGCGATGCCCAGGCCTTCCGCACCCAGTTCCGGGAAACCGAGCTTGCCGTTGGCCAGCACGTAGCCCATCGGCGCCAGCACCAGCAGGCCGCCGAAGCCGAGCAGCATGGTCGGCAACGTCCAGTGCATGCCTTCGCTCAGGTAACGCATGCAGAAGTACAGGGTCAGCGCGGGCCCGCCCCAGCGCACCGCGTGCAGGAACGCGGTCGCCCCCGGCACGATGTCCGGCGCGATGCCGAACGATGGCAGCAGCGGCGGCACCACCGTGAGGAAGGTGAACATGATCAGCCCCAGCCCCAGCGCCAGCCACAGTGCCTGGCGGAACAGCGGGCCGATCTCGCGCTCGCGGCCGGCGCCGTGCAGCTGCGATACCGAGGCGGTGAGCGAGATCAGGGTGCCGATCGGGATCAGCATCGGCAGCCACAACAGCGCCGTGCCGATGGTCACCGCGGCCAGGGTCGCGGTGGCGTGGTGGCCGGCAATGACGTTGTCGACGAAGGAGATCAGACCGGTGGACACATGCCCGAGCACAAGCGGCAGGGCGAGCAGACCGGTGGCGCCGACTTCCTTGCTGAAGCGCGGCGTGGAGGTTGCAGTAGACATAAGGTGCTTGACGCGAACTACGGTTGCGCGCGAAGGGCACAGGCACCGGGTTGCGGCCGGTCATCTTACGCGCGCAGCGCGCGCATTCCCATGACATGGCGTGAATGCTGGGTTCCGGCAGGCCCCGGCATCACGCGTTGCGATCGCGTTACCGGGAAAATCGCCCGCCCTGTAGAGTCGACTGTCAGTCGACTTCCGCGCGCAGCGCGGGTTTTTCGCGGATCAGTATGAAGAGCAGTCGACCAACAGTCGACGCTACCCCTGGACGCTACGCCTTCCGGTTTACTGACCCGCCTGGCGCTTGAGCCAGGCATCGCGCTCGGCGGCCGGCACGGCGAGGAACGCGCCTCGCACCGTGTCACGCTCCTGCGGTGGCGTGCGCTGCGCGACCAGGGTCAGCTGGGCCAGCTGCGCCGGGCTGAGCTGGCGCAGCACGGCCAGCGCGGCCTCGCGCTGTTCCGGTGGCACGAAGCCGAACAGGCCGTGCAGCTTGGGGAACTCCAGTCCCAGCTGCGGGCCCAGCCGCCAGCCCTCGCGGAAGGCCTGGTCCTGCGCCTGGAACTGCTCGCGCAGGCGCTGCTGCTGGTCCGCCGGCAGCGCATTGAACCGCGACGCAGCCTGCCGGATGCGCTCCCGCTCGCTCTCCGGCAGGGCGCGCCAGGCCGCGTAGTCGGCACGGCGCTGACGCTGCTGCTGGGCATCGAGCTGGGTGAACGCAGCGGGCGTCGTGTTTGTGGTGGCCGGAGCGGGAGCCGCCGGTGAACTGCCCGGCACTGGCGGCGGCAGCGGCACGCTCAAGGTCTGCGGCGCGGCGGACAGCGCCAACGGCAGGGCCAGCAGCAGGCTGGCGAACAGGGTCTTATTCATCGGCGGCAGCGGTTTCCAGCGTGGCGCTGGCCGGCTCGGGCCGGCTCGGCCTGGATTGCGATTCGTCCACCGGCAACGGGCCGCCGGCGGCGGTCCAGGCATACAGATCGGCATCGGCCACCAGCGGATAGTCGCGGTCGGCCAGCATCATGGCGTCGTCGGAGGCTTGGGCCGGGGTCGCATCCGGCGTGGCATTGACCTTGCTCGGCGGAAGCGCTTCCACCGTGACCGGGCCAGCTTCGCCCACTACCCCTTCCGGCAGTGGAGCGTCGCTACCGGATGAATGTCCTTGCCAGTAGCGCCAGCCCAGTGCCGCGGCCAACAGCACCGCCACCGTCACCAGCAGGATCACCGGGCCGCGCCAGCGCGGCCTGGCATTGGGACGCCGCCGCTTGCCCTGGGCGGCCGCACGATCATCGCGCTGCGGTGCGCGCCAGCTGGTCGCGGGAGCTTCATTGCTGGCGGCCGGCGCAGCCGGCTGCTGAAGCTGCTGCAGGCGCTTGGCCGGCAGGTCGCGGATGCGCAGCTGCACCTGTTCGGCCAGCTGGCGCCATGCCGACGCATCGGGCTGGCCGAGCGCATCACGGGGGCAGGCATCGGCCAGCAGGTGCTGGTAGCCCGCTTCGTCCTGGTCGAGCACGCGCATGGCGATACCCTCGTCCAGACTGCCGCCCACCCGCAGCAGGAGCGCCAAGCGCGGCAGCGGCCCCATTTCGCCCAGCGCGGCCAACGGCGGCAGCCACTGGCCGCCCACCGGCTCGCGCAGCGCCTGGCGCTGGCCCAGCAGGGTCCAGAAGCGGATCGGCCACTGCGCCATCGGCAGGTCGCTGGCGACCGCGGCGAAGGCGCGCATCACCGCCACCAGGGTCTGCTCGGCTCGCGCGGCATCGCCGCACTGCAGCTCAGCCACCACCAGGGCGCGGCGCTCGACGCCGCGCAGGAACGCCGACAGCGCGCCGGCCGCGGTCGAGGAAACAGGGGCGGGCACAGCCGTCATCGGTCACTCCAAAGGTCTGCCGGCATGATAGCGGCAGCCCATCGGCACCCGTAGGACTTGCGCGCGCAGGCACTTCGTGCTGCAGGTTGTGCACAGCACCACGCCCGCCTCGGGGAAAACTGCGGCATCCAGCTGAATTCACTCTGTTTCAGCAATGTTTCACACTCAAGTTGTTGATTTTGAATGACTTTGAAGTGTGGCGATTTTTTGACCAACCCAAGCGTGAGCTCGTCGCCATCGGCCTCCTGCGTTCCCGTCGACCGGTAACGCACAACGTTATCCACAGAACATGTGGATAAGACTGAATCTCCAATGGACACCGATATTTAGGTGACATTTATGATTCGACGGAGGCCCCCCGGCAGTCTCTGGCCCCTGCCATCCGCGCGCGCATGGCCCGTTACACTGGCCCGATGCTTTCACCCATTCCGACCCTGCAGGTCGCCCTGCCCGTCCCGCTGCCGCGCCTGTTCGACTACGTGTCACCAGAGGGCGATGGCCCCACGGTCGCGGTCGGCTGCCGCCTGAAGGTGCCGTTCGGCAACCGCGAGCTGGTCGGCGTAGTGGTGGGGCACGGCCAGACCGATGACGGCCAGGGACTGCGCCAGGCCTTGGCCTGGTGCGACCCGCAACCGCTGCTCCAGGGCGAGCTGTGGCACAGCCTGCAGTGGCTGGCGCGCTACACCCATGCGCCACTGGGCGAGGTGCTGAGCACCGCCCTGCCGGGCCCGCTGCGCCATGGCGACGCCCTGCCCGACACCCATCACTGGGGCTGGCAGCTGACCGCCGAAGGCCGCGCCCAGCGCGAAAAACTGCGCGCCGGCAGCCGCCCCCGGCAGCTGGCCGAGCTGCTGGCCGACGCCATCGTCGATGAGGACGTGCTGGGCGAACGCATGGACGACTGGCGCACCGCCGCGCGCAGCCTGGCCAAGCGCGAGCTGGCCGAACGCGTGGCGCTGCGCGTCGCTCCGCAGCACGCGCAGCCACTGCCTGGCCCCACCCTCAACACGGAGCAGGCAGAGGCCGTGGCGGCGATCAACGCAATCGAGGGCTTCCAACCGTTCCTGCTGGATGGCGTAACCGGCAGCGGCAAGACCGAGGTCTACCTGCAGGCCATCATCCACTGCCTGGCCCAAGGCAAGCAGGCGCTGGTGCTGGTGCCGGAAATCGGCCTCACCCCGCAGACCCTGGCACGCTTCCGCGGCCGCCTCGGCATCGCCGTGCATGCACTGCATTCGGGGTTGAACGACAACGAGCGCGCCCGGGTCTGGGCGGCGGCTTCGCGCGGCGAGGCACGGGTGATCGTCGGCACCCGCTCGGCGGTGTTCACGCCGCTGCCGCAGGCCGGCCTGCTGATCGTCGACGAGGAGCATGACGGCAGCTACAAGCAGCAGGACGGCATCCGCTACCACGCACGCGATTTCGCTCTGGTCCGGGGCAAGGCGCTGGGCGTTCCGGTGCTGCTGGGCAGCGCTACGCCTTCACTGGAGACGCTGCACAACGCCTATGCCGGGCGCTACACCCACCTGCGCCTGAAGCAGCGTGCCGGTGATGCGCGGCCACCGCGCGTGCGCATCCTTGATGTGCGCAAGCGACCATTGCATGACGGCCTCTCGGCCGACGTGCTGGCCGGCATCGGCGAGCACCTGCAGCGCGGCCAGCAGGTGCTGGTGTTCAAGAACCGCCGTGGCTATGCGCCGGTACTGCTGTGCCACGACTGCGGCTGGACCGCGCCATGCAACCGCTGCGATGCACCGATGACCGTGCATGGCGGCGGTCGTCGCCTGCAGTGCCATCACTGCGGTGCGCGGCAACCGGCGCCGCTGGCATGCCCCGCGTGCGGGAGTCTGGCGCTGCAACCGCAGGGCATCGGCACCGAGCGCCTGGAAGAACATCTCACCGCCGCCTTCGCCGACTTCCCGGTGGTGCGCATCGACCGCAGCACCACCTCGCGACGCGATGCACTGGAACAACAGCTGGCGAAACTGGGCGACCAGCCCGGCATCCTGGTCGGCACGCAGATCCTGGCCAAGGGCCACGACCTGCCCAAGCTGACCCTGGTGGTGGTGGTCGGCATCGACGAGGGCCTGTTCTCGGCCGACTTCCGCGCCAGCGAGAAACTGGCGCAGCAGCTGATCCAGGTCGCCGGTCGCGCCGGACGCGCGCGCGACCCGGGCGAAGTCTGGCTGCAGACGCATCACCCGGGGCACCCACTGCTGGAGACCCTGGTCAGCGGTGGCTACCACCCGTTCGCGCAGGCCGAGTTGAACCAGCGCCAGGCCGCAGGATTCCCGCCGTTCGCGCATCTGGCGCTGATGCGCGCCGAAGCGCAGCAGGTGGAGCATGCCAATGCATTCCTGCTGGCAGCGCGACAGCTGCTGGGCGAGCAGGACGTGGTGGAAGCCTATGGACCCATGCCGGCGCCGATGCCACGGCGCGCAGGTTACCAGCGCGCCCAGCTGCTGCTGTCTGCCGCGCAGCGGCCACCGCTGCACGGGGTGCTTTCGCAACTGGTACCGCAGCTGTATGCGCTGCCGGAAGCACGCAAGGTGCGCTGGTCGCTGGATGTGGATCCGACGGATCTTTATTGAGGGGTCAGAGCCCACCCGTCGGGTGGGATCCGACCCCGATGCCCTGGGGTCGGATCCCTTTTCGCAGAAAAGGGCTCTGACCCCGGACGCTTTCGCTTACGTCAGCGGCGACATCACGCCGCGCTGGTAGGCGGGGCGCTCGCGAAGACGGGCGTACCAGTCGGCCAGGTGCGGCAGTTCCGGACGCTGGATCGGCAGTTCGAACCAGGCATAGATCAGCGAGCCCAGCGGGATGTCACCCATCGCGAATGTCTCGCCGGACAGCCACGGCTGCTTGGCCAGGGTGGCATCGGCCATCGCCAGGTAGTCGCCGGCGCGCACGATGGCGGCATTGATCCGCGCTTCGTCGCGGTCGGCCGGGGCGGTGCGCATGATGCCCCAGATCAGGTCGGTGTACAGCGGCGCCATGCGCGAGGTGCTCCAGTCCATCCACTTCTCGGCCTGGGCGCGTTCCATCGGGTCTTCGGCGTACAGCGTGCCCAGCGCGTAGCGCGCACTCAGGTAGCGCACGATGGCGTTCGATTCCCACAGCGGCAGGCCGTGGTCTTCGATCACCGGTACCAGGCCATTGGGATTCATCGCCTGGTATTCCGGCGTCTGCGTGCCGCCGTGGCTGCCACCGACCTCGATGGACTCGTACGGCAGGCCGATTTCCTCGGCACACCACAGCACCTTGCGGACGTTGCTGGAATTGCGACGGCCCCAGATCTTCAACATGCGGGTATTCCTTGCTGGCAATGCGAGCGGCAACGATACCCCTGATCGGGCGGGGTGTGTGCATACCGGATGCGGGATCTGGCGTCAGGGAATTGCCGGCCAGCGGCCGGCACTACCGGTTCCTCGCTGGCCAGCGGCCGGCATTACCGGTTCTTTTTCGGCAGCGCGCGCACGTAGGACGACTTGCCATCCTTCTTCAGTTCGAACAGGCCGATCGCTGCCAGCAGATCGCTGAGCTTGCCGTAGCCGTAGTTGCGCGGGTCGAACGACGCCTGGTTGCCGATCTGGCTGCCGACCGGGCCGAGGTGCGACCAGCCATCCTCGCCCTCGGCCGCGGACACCGCGCGGCGCAGCATCTTCACCAGCCGCGTGTCGCTGCGCATTTCCGCACCGCTCTTGCGCGGGCGCGCATCGTCGTTGCCCACCGGCTCGTTCGAGGCCTGTTCGCTGGATGCCTGTTCGGTATCCGGCACGCTGGCGTGGGTCTGGCCCAGTGCTTCCAGGTAGGTGAATTTCGAGCACGCGTTGACGAACGGCTCGGGTGTTTTCTTCTCGCCGAAACCGTACACCTTCACGCCATCGGTCAGCAGGCGCATCACCATCGGGGTGAAGTCCGCATCGCTGGAGACGATGGCAAAGCCATCCAGGTTGCGCGCGTACAGCAGGTCCATGGCATCGATCACCATCGCCATGTCCGAGGCATTCTTGCCCTTGCTGTAGGCGAACTGCTGGATGGGACGGATCGCATACTCATGCAGCACCGCTTCCCACCCCTTCAGTCGCGGGCTCTTCCAGTTGCCATAGGCGCGGCGCACGTTGGCCACCCCATAGCGGGCCACTTCGGCCAACACCTCGTCGATCTTCGAGGCCGGCGCATTGTCGGCGTCGATCAACAGGGCGATGCGCTTTTCCGGTTCGCTCATGGACTCCTCGCGGGCGGTTGCCTGAACCCGAGTATCGCCGATCCACGCGGGCGCTGACGTGACAGGCAGTCGCCGTGCGAAGATGCCAGGCGCTTCCCCCAATGCCCCCACTGGAGTGAGTCGATGAGTCGCGAGCGCGTTCCCCACCTGGTTGTTGTCGGCGGCGGTTTTGCCGGTCTCTGGGCCACCCGTGCCCTGGCCCGCGAGCGCATACGCATCACCCTGGTCGACCGCCGCAACCATCATCTGTTCCAGCCGCTGCTGTACCAGGTGGCCACCGCCGGCCTGTCCGCCCCGGATATCGCCGCACCGCTGCGCCACATCCTCGGCCACCAGCGCAACGTGGAAGTCCGCCTCGGCGAAGTGGTCGCCATCGACAAGCAGGCCCGGCAGATCCGCATGGCCGATGGCAGCACGCTGGACTACGACAGCCTGCTGCTGGCCACCGGCGCCACCCACGCCTACTTCGGCAACGACCAGTGGGCCGATGATGCGCCTGGCCTGAAGACGCTGGACGATGCGATCGCGCTGCGCCGCAAGCTGCTGCTGGCGTTCGAGCGCGCCGAGGCGGAACCGGACCCGGCGAAGAAGGCCGCATGGCTGAGCTTCGCGGTGGTCGGTGGCGGTCCCACCGGTGTTGAACTGGCCGGCACCCTGGCCGAGATCGCGCGGCATACGTTGCGCAACGAATTCCGCCACATCGACCCGGCCAGCGCCAAGGTGCGGCTGGTCGAGGCCGGCCCGCGCGTGCTGTCCTCGTTCCCGGAAGTACTTTCGCTGAAAGCACGCCGCCAGCTGGAAAAGCTGGGCGTGGAAGTGCTGACCGGTACCCCGGTGAGCGACATCGACAGCCAGGGCTTCACGCTCGGTGACCAGTTCATACCGGCCCGCACCGTGGTCTGGGCCGCCGGCGTGGCCGCTTCACCGCTGGCGCGCACGCTGGACGTGCCGCTGGACCGCGCCGGCCGCGTGCCGGTGCAACCGGACCTGACCCTGCCCGATCACCCGGAGCTGTTCGTGGCCGGTGACCTGGCCGCACTGAGCCAGGCCGACGGCAAGTCGGTACCCGGCGTGGCACCCGCTGCCAAGCAGATGGGCAAATACGTGGCCGAGGTGATCCGCGCACGCCTGCACGGCAAGCCCGAGCCCGGCCCGTTCAAGTACGCCGACTACGGCAACCTGGCCACCATCGGTCGCATGGCCGCGATCGTGCACCTGGGGCGCCTGCAGCTGTCGGGCGTGCTGGCCTGGTGGTTCTGGCTGGCCGCGCACGTGTTCTTCCTGATCGGCTTCCGCAACCGCATCGTAGTGCTGCTGAACTGGGCCGTGGCGTACTGGAGCTACCAGCGCAGCGCGCGCATCATCTTCGGTGATGACCAGGAAGACCGGCGACCGAGGCGGTAGGGTCTGCACTTGTGGCGGCCATCACCGGCCCGTAGATGGAATGACATGTTCTTCTGACATGTCGTCTCAGAGTCGATCCAATCGAAGCACGAGGCACTGAGCAACTGATGAATCACTGAAGAGGATAGATATGGAAGCCACATCATCAGACAAGTACGTCGAAGTCGGGGGTGATTTCGCGGAAATATTTGATCAAGCCACTCTGCTTTCGATGCTCAATTCTCACGATGAAGCGGCGGTGGCTTTGAAATTCCATTTGATCATGGAGGAGTTCATCAACATCTGGTGTTCAAAGCGCACCTACACAGATGACTTATTTGCAGGCATAGACTTCGTTCCATTCAAAACGAAGCTAGCGATTGCCAGGAATCTCGGCCTTGAGATCGGAATCTTCAAAGCCTTGGACAAGTTAAATACTGCAAGAAACAGATACTCCCATCGACTCAAGTACAACATGGCGGCCAATGACGTTGAGTCGCTTTCAGCTCTGATCGATAACGCAGCACCAGAACATCCTGTCAACAGCTGCTCTAGTTTCGTCATTGAGAGCTCCGGCATCGATCCGCAAGGTCGCTTGGCGAAGCAGACTCACAGTTGGAACTCCGGCAATCCAAAAAAGCTATTCATCATGTGCGTTACATTGACAATGAAGACAACTCTTTGGATTCAGAAGGAGTTCGACGATCGTGGAATCAGTTACACACTTACGACAGGGTTGCCGAAGAATATAAATCTGTCGTGAACTTAACTATCAACGGCTAGCGAACGTCTGCCTTCGGTTTCGGGTACCACAGCGCGTTGACGATGACCCAGCGCTGGTCGAAGCGCCCCATGTGGAAGTAATCGACGAACCACGGCGTTTCCAATCGCACCGAGGCGGCATTGCCGGTCACGTCCAGCACCGTGCAGCGGCGGTCCCATTGATCCTTCGGGGTTTTCAGCGCGCCCTGCTTCGTCAGCGCGACCAGTTCTTCCTTCGACATGCGGCGCAGGCCCAGCCGCTCGTCGGGCGTATCGCCGAGGACCGCGCGCTTGGCCAGGTCCGGGTGCAGGGAGCGGGCGACGCGCTGCGGGTCGGCCTCCAGCTGGCCGTCGACGTAGTCATGGCAGGTGGCTTCGATGGCCGCGAGGGTGGCCGGGTCGGCAGCGGGACTGGTTGACGCGGAGAGAGCGAACAACAGGGCGACGGTGGACATCCGGGTCTCCAGCGCTGAGGGCTGGGCGATCATCGCATGGCGGCACAGAGGCATCCATGTATGCCATGGATCTACAGGGACCCAGCATCCACCGCCTGCAGCCAGGCCAGCTTGCGTTCCCGCGGCTGCTGCTTGAGCTGCCATTCGGCCCGCGAGGCGGCGGCCCGGTCCGGGTACTCGCGCACGGCCAGCACCCGCAGCGGCGGCCGGGCCCGGGTGTAGCGCGCGCCCTTGCCAGCCTGATGGGCGGCGAAACGCGCGTCCACGTCGGTACTGATGCCGGCGTAATAGCTGCCATCGCGACATTCGAGCAGGTACAGGAACCACGGGCGGAGGGACGGGGCCATGCCCGGATTATGCCGTGCTGCACTGCAGCGGATATACTGGCGCCCGAATGCAGGAGAGAGGCGCCGCGCTGGCGCCCGCCGAAGGCGCAGGCTCCCATGATCGCTCAGGCCGGTGGGCTGGAATCCCACCAACCATGCATTCGACTCGCCGAGCTGGAGAGAGGTCACCGGGCATGCCCGGGACGATCCGCCGAAGGGGCACGCGGCCCATGCCGCTGAACTCTCAGGCAAAAGGACAGCGGGAGCGGCACCGGTCATCGTCATTCCGTCATTGCGCAGGCAATGGCGGCGTCCGCGCATGGCCGGCCCCACCGCGCCCGGAGCCTGCCCCATGTTGCTGTCCATCATCTACCTGATCGCCATTTCCGCCGAAGCCATGACCGGCGCGCTGTCCGCCGGCCGCCGCCGCATGGACCTGTTCGGCGTGGTCATGATCGCCTGCGTCACCGCACTCGGCGGTGGTTCACTGCGCGACATCCTGCTCGGCCACTACCCGCTGGGCTGGGTGAAGCATCCCGAGTACCTGGGCTTCACCGTGTGCGCGGCGCTGATCGCCACCTGGGTGGCGCGCTGGATGCACCACTTCCGCCGCACCTTCCTGGTGCTCGATGGCCTGGGCCTGATCGCCTTCACCCTGATCGGCTGCTCGATTGCGCGCGAAGCCGGCCATGCGATGCCGATCGTGCTGATCGCCGGCATGCTGACCGGCGCGTTCGGCGGCGTGCTGCGCGACATCCTCTGCAACGAGGTGCCGCTGATCTTCCAGAAGGAGCTGTACGCGATCATCGCGCTGCTGACCGGCGCGGCCTACCTGTTGCTGCTGCACTGGGGCGTGGCCGACGCCACCGCGATCCTGTGCTGCCTCGGCGGCGGCTTCGCGCTGCGCCTGCTGGCGATCCACTACCGCTGGGAAATGCCGAAGTTCGTGTACCACGACGAAGTGCATTGAGGTTCGCGCGGCGGAATCCGCACCACCCCGGCGATGTACCTGGCGCTGTCGCTCATGCGCAGCGCCAGGCGCATCGCCGGTGCAGATGGGCCGGTCTCCAACTCCGACCGGCCCTGATCGCGGCCGCACCCCCGCAGGCGCTGGCCGCCATCCACACACGTGCCGCACTCAAGCGGCTTCGGACACCTTCACGTCGCGACGGGCGCGCACGGCCGCGGCCAGTCGCTCCAGCACCGTCACGGTGGTGTCCCAGTCGATGCAGCCATCGGTGATGCTCTGCCCGTAGACCAGCGGTTGGCCTTCCACCAGTTCCTGGCGACCACCGACCAGATGGCTCTCGATCATCACACCGACGATGCGCTGTTCACCGTCTTCCAACTGAACGGCGATGTCCTCGATCACCTTCGGCTGGTTCTCCGGGTTCTTCAGGCTGTTGGCATGGCTGGCGTCGATCATCAGGCGCGTCGGCAGCTTGGCCTTGGCCAGCACCTGGCAGGCCTCGGCGACACTGGTCGCGTCGTAGTTCGGCTGCTTGCCGCCGCGCAGGATCACGTGGCAGTCCGGGTTGCCGGTGGTCGACACGATGGCGGTGCCACCCTGCTTGGTGACCGACAGGAAGTGATGCGGATTGGACGCCGCACCCACCGCGTCAGCGGCGATCTTCACGTTGCCATCGGTGCCGTTCTTGAAGCCGACCGGGCACGACAGCCCCGAGGCCAGTTCGCGGTGCACCTGGCTTTCGGTGGTGCGCGCACCAATGGCGCCCCAGGCCACCAGATCGGCGATGTACTGCGGCGAGATCACGTCGAGGAACTCGACACCGGCCGGCAGGCCGAGCTTGTTGATGTCGCGCAGCAGGCCACGGGCAATGCGCAGGCCCTTGTCGATCCTGAAGCTGCCATCCAGGTCCGGATCGTTGATCAGGCCCTTCCAGCCCACCGTGGTGCGCGGCTTCTCGAAGTACACGCGCATGACGATTTCCAGTTCGCCGGCCAGCGCGTCGCGCAGCGGCTTCAGGCGCTGGGCGTACTCGATGGCGGCCTTCGGGTCATGGATCGAGCACGGGCCGACCACCACCGCCAGGCGGTCGTCGCGGCCGTGCAGGATCTGGTGCAGGGCCGCGCGCGAGGCGCTGACGGTGTCGGAGGCTTCATCGTCACAGGGCAGCATCGCCAGCAGCTGGGCAGGCGGTGTCAGCGGTTCGATGGTGCGGATACGCAGGTCGTCGGTGTGCGGGGGCATCGCGGGAGATCTCCGGAACGTTGGGGGTCCCCAGCGTGGCGGCATGAAAAAAGCCGCCAGGTTCGCTGGCGGCTTTCGGGAATGCGTCTGAAGCTTTCTTCAGGGTGAGCGCAGTCCTTCCTCCGCCAGTGGCTTCGGAAAGTAATACCAGTAAAAGCTGGTGGGGGCTGCGTTCATGGGATCTATTGATAGCACAGCTTTTGCGCAGTGCAAAATGTTTCATCCGCAACTGGGGGAGCTGTTCAGGCGGTACCGAGCGTCCACGCGCGTCCGTTCAGCCGTGGGCTCTCACAGGACTACCGCCCGCGAGGATCCGATCGTCATAGCCGCTCGGGTACCAGTATCGATAGGGCCGCCCGTCCTCAGTCTCCGCGTCATGTTGTTCGATCAGCCCAGGATCCACCCAGAACGGCAATCGATCACGGTCGGACCGGTGCACGAAGTCAGGGCAGCTCACCTCTCCCCTCACCTCAATCTCGTTCTGCACCATCGCCAGATGGGTCGCCTCGAAGTCTCCAGCCACATGTACATACTGACCGGTCTCAAGGAAGGTGGCGACCTTCATGTTGCCGCCGACAAAAAGCCCTCCATCGTTGAGTGACGATGCGTATGCATGCGTGCACGTCAAATTGTCACGGATAAAGACCCACCCGCCACAGACGAAGTTCTGCGTGGTGACACTCCCAAGTACCACCACACACCGGAGTTCGTCCAAATCGTTGAGGTGCAGTGTGCCATCTACGCTGACATCACCTTCGATGATCAGGCAATCGGTTGCCCAATCCGAAACTGCATCTGCGTTCCACACGAATCCGGGCATCCTGCTGAATGCAAGCGGAGGCTCCGGCTCTTCTTCGGGCGTTGGTCCCTTGATTCTGTCGCGCATCCTTCGCAGAACCATGGCGCCGTCTGAGTCACCTGCTGCCTCGATCAGTCCGTCAAGAAGATGATCCGTGCTGCCATCCAGACTCGGATCTGGCTCGAATTTCGCCTCGAGTGTCTCAGTTGCCATCCTCGCAATCGGGCTGGCGTCTCGCTCGAGTGAGGCCTTCGCTTCATCGGCCGAAATGGATTCCGAGCCCAGCCGCGGAGTGTTTCCGTCGGGGAACACTTGCATATCATGATCTCAACGAGAGGTAGGCCATGATCCTGATTCAGCTGCAGCGCATCCATGCAAGAAATCCGAAAAGCGGGATTCCTTGCATTGCATTGACCACGGCAGCGTGGAGAAGCGCCATGACGGCTCTACTTCGCGTGTACTTCCACGTCCAGCAGCAGACCCTCATGGATGTCGGCCCAGCGTTCCAGCACGCGATCCAGTTCCTGCCGGGCCTCGTCCAGCTGCTCGGGGTTGAGCAGGGAACGCGCGGTGTAGAGATCGGAAACCAAGCGCCGCAGGGCCGATTCCTGGATGGCCACCGACGGCCCCTCCAGCCCCGGCAACTGCAACGCCGGGCTGTCGCCAAGAGGGCCGAACAGCGTGACCTGGAGCGTACTCTGCATGATCGACCTTCCTGCGGATGGACATGGGCAATGTCCTGTTTACCGCGTCTGGGTGACAGGCGCATGTGCCACCCATGCCCAGCACCGGGATCTGCCGGCGTCTGCCGCCCCGCTACAAGGCGGCCAGGTCGGCAAGGTGCTGGGCCATGCTGTCCATCGCGCCTACCGCCTGGGTGGTGGTGAAGTACTCATGCCAGCCGGTAGCGGCAATGCCGGCCATCAACGCATCGACCTCCTCGCGGCTTGCGCAGCGCCAGACCGCATAGAACTGCTCATCGCTGCCGTGCGGTACGCCCGAGGCAATGCGGCCCATCGCCAGCGGCGTGATGCGGACCGGATCGAACTGCTGCATGCCGGCGCCGATACGGGCGAAGAAGGCATTCCGCTGCTCGGGCGGAAGTGTGGTCCAGGCAGGGGTGGCGGTGTAGAGCTCGATGAAGGTGTGCGACATGGTGGTTCTTCCTTGAGGGTTCGGGGGTTGCCGGCCAGCGACCGGCACTACCGGAGCGAGCGCAGCGCGCGTTTGCGGATGTAGGCGTTGGCGTCGCTGTGACGCTCATGCTGCCAACGCGTACACAGCTGGCGCAGCCACTGCGGCTGGGTCTTGCCGGCATCATTGAGCCAGTTGCCGACGGAATCCTGCACATAGCGTTCCGGGTCGTCAGCCAGTGCTTCCAGCAGCGGCAATGCATGTTCCGGGTGCCGCTTGAACAGCGCGATATGCGTGGCCCAGACACCGCGCGGACGCAGCGCTTCGCAGGCGAAGCGGCGCAGGTACGGCGATGTTTCCTGTGTCCACGGTTGCAGGTACTCAAGCGCCTGCACCGGCGCGGCAACGATGTCCGTGCGTAGCGCCAGCCACGCCCATTCGCGCACACCGAAGTGTGGATCATCGGCCAGCGTGCGCATCTGCTGCAGCTTCTCTGCCAACGTTGCGCGGGCATCGCTGCCGATCAGGTAGCAGGCCCAACCGCGCACGGTATCGGCGCGGTGATGCTGCCAGAGCGCAGGCACGCCCTGCCCCGCCTCACGCAGCAGTTGCGCAGCCAGGGCCATGCGCAGGGTGATGCCCTTGCCTGAGGCGACCCGCATGCGTTGCAGCGCCTCCGGTGCAAGCGCAGGCGCCGCCACCTGCAGAAGCGCGGCAAAATCCACTGCCAGGCATTCGGCCAGATGGGTGGCGGGGGCGCGGCCGGTGTTGAGTGCTTGCCGGCGTTCCGCAGGAATGGCCGTGCTCATGCTGCGGATTCCCGCCCGGCGTCCGTGTGCTGCCAGACCTTGTGCAGCAGCTGTGACAGCTGCTGCTGTTCATCAGCATCCAGGCCGTTGAACAGCCCACCGATCCATTGCGTGTGCTGCTCGAACAGCGATTCGGCCAAACGCTTTCCCGGTGCGGTCAGCACGATCTGCAGGCGGCGGCCATCCCCGTCATCGTTGCGACGCTGCAGCAGGCCTTCGCGCTGCAGGCCGTCGAGCAGGCCGCTGATGGTGGCGCGGGTCACGCCGGCGCGTTCGGCCAGCACATGCGGCGGCAGTGCGCCACCGGCCCCGTGCAACAGGAACAGCACGATGAAGCGACCCTCGCTGAGCCCATGCGGTGCCAGCCGCGCGGCGCAGTCGCGATCGATCGACGAGGACAGCGAGAGCAGCTGGAAACACAGGCGCAGCGGCGCGATGTTGGCGTGACCGCGTCGCTGCGCTTCCTCGATCAGGGCATGGTGCTTGGCTTCGATCATCTCACGCACGCGATATGGTTAGGCGCCTAATCATACAGCCGAACAGCCGCTGCCTGTAAACCACAGCCGATATCAGGTGAACTTTCCCAGCAGCAGGCACGCAACCAGCCCGCCGCCCTCCCGGTGCAGCAGCTGCAGTTCGCCCGCGTGCCGCCTCGCCACATTGGCGGCCACTGCCAGCCCAAGTCCCGCTCCACCGGTGGTGCGACTACGAGAACGCTCGCTGCGCTGGAACGGTTGCAGCAGGCGTACTCGGTCGCCCTCGGCGATACCTGGGCCCCGATCCATCACCTCCAGCTGGACCCCTCGCTCAACCACGGCAAGCCGCAGTTCCACCGCCCCGGCATAGCGATCGGCATTCTCGATAAGGTTGTCGAACGCGCGCCGAAGCAGCAACGCGTCGCCGTGCCAGGGCAGACTGTCCGGCCCCTGGATGGAGATCTCGACACCGCGCAGCAACGCTGCCTGCACGCACTCCTCCAGCAGCGCGGCCAGATCCAGCGGGCGCATCTGCAACGGCTGCAGTTCGCCGCGTGCGTAGTCGAGCACCTGCTCGATCATCGTGTCCATGCGCTCGATGTCCGCCACCATCCGGGCCGCCTGTGGTGTGGGCGCGAACTCGGCGCGCAGTCGCAGGCCGGTCAATGGTGTGCGCAGGTCGTGCGCCACTGCAGCCAGCATATGGGTCATGTCCTGGGCCTGCGCACGCAGGCGCTCTCGACCGGTGCCGATCGCGGCGGCCAGCATCTGTACCTCGCGCGGGCCATCATCCGGCAGGGGCGTGTCGGCTTGCAGGTCCACACGTGCACTGGCATCGGCCAAGCGTCGTAGTGGACGCCCCAGCCGGATCGATGCCCACGCCGCCAGCGGCGCCAGCAACACGGCACCGCCCAGCAGCGCCAGTATCACCTGTCGCCGCCAAGCTGCCAGATCACTGTGATCGCTGCCGACCACCCGCCAGCGGCCATCGGCCTGGCGCACGCCCAGTTCAAACGGCGGCCATTGCATCGCGGTCAGCAGCGCGGCCTGCGCCTTCAGTACACCGACCCGCGCCGTGCCGTCGAGCACCGCGCCGCCTTCGATGACCTGCACATCAGGCGCCTTGCCCTGTCCGCTCCAGACCAGGCGCACCTCCTTCGCCGGCAAACCCAGCTGCAGCGCCGCCAACTGGGTGAGCCAGTCACTGGCACTGCCCTGTGGTGGCGCATCCTGCGTCGCCAGATGCAGGCCCAGTGGTGCCGCGGCCCGTTCCCCTCGCAGCACCTGCACGGTCTGGTCCAACCGCATCGGTGGCGGCGCGGGCCGAGGCATCCAGCCAACCACGGCCACGCTGACCAGTGTCGCCAGCAGCAGGCTGGCCAGGGCCAGCATCGTGATCCAACGCGCGGTCGGCCACCGGCTGCTCACAGCACCTGTACCTCGGCGTGGAAGCGATAGCCTTCGCCACGCGATGTCTGCACCAGGGCTTCCGCACCGGGTGAGGCCTGCCCGAGCTTGCGGCGCAGGCGGCTGATCGCCAGGTCGACCGCGCGGTCGACGCTGTCACTCGGCTCGCCACGGCTCAGCTGCAGCAGCTGCTCGCGCCCCAGTACCCGCCCGGGGCGTTCGGCCAGCGCCAGCAACAGGCTGAATTCACCACGGCTGAGCACCAGCTCGTTCCCATCCGGCGCCAGCAGGCGACGTTGTTCCGGCAGCAACCGCCAACCAGAAAAGCGCAGTTCACTGGCTACCTGCGCGCGCAGCTTGTCCTGCCGGCGCAGCAGCGCGCGTACCCGCGCCAGCAGCTCGCGCGGGTCGAACGGCTTGGCCAGGTAGTCGTCCGCACCCATCTCCAGGCCGATCACCCTGTCCGGTGCGCTGCCCATCGCCGACAGCATCAGGATCGGAATGGCCCGTGCCTGCAGCCGGCGGCAGACCGACAGGCCATCCTCACCGGGCATCATCCAGTCGAGGATGATCACGTCCGGGCGATCGACCTGCAGCAGCACGTCCAGCGCCGTCGCGTCCGCTGCCACCCGTACCTGGTAGCCATGCAGCAACAGGCAATCGGCGATGGCATCACGGATGCTGGCGTCGTCATCGACAACGATGACACGGGCGGGAGTCGTCATGCAGGCAGTATCAGGCAGGTCTGTATCAGGACGGTATCAACGCCGATATTCCCGCGATACGCCGCTGCGCGCCAATGGTCACCCATGATCACTGCGGAGACCTGCCTTGCGCCTCATCCCATTCGTCCTGCTTGCTGCCCCGCTGGCTGCGCTGGCGTCCGATTCCCCCGAACACATCCTGCCGATGTGGATGCAGGGCGGTCATCCGGCCGTGGCCGTGTCGCTGGACGGGCGTGCCGAACCGCTGCGCTTCGTGGTCGACAGCGCGGCAGGCGCCACGCTGGTCGATGACCGCGTCGTGCGGCGCTACGGTCTGGGAGATGCGGATGCGGAGGTATCACAGGCCCAAGGGGCAAGTGCAGCCTCCGCGCGGCTGCAGCGCATACGCAGAACGTCCTGGCAGCTGGGCAGTTGGCAGCTGCAGGCCCAAGCCATGAAGGTCGATCTGTCGTCGTTGCCGAAGGACGATGATCCGGCCATTGACGGCTTGATCGGCAACGATCTGACCGGACGCTGGGACACCCGTTGGGACTTCGGCCGCAATCAACTGGCGCTGTGGACACCTGGCGGATTGAACCTGGAAGGACCGGGTTGCCAGCCCAATGCGCTGCCCGGACGCACTGACGACCTGCGCCAGTTCGGCTTCATCATGCTTGCACTGGGCGCGCCCGCGGTGGACGCCATCGCCGTGGTCGACACCGGTGCCGCGCAGACCGTCCTCAACGCCGAAGCAGCCCGCGCACTGGGGCTGCGCACCGACGGCAGCGACGCACGGGTGCGGGTGCGTGAAAAGGGCACCGAAGGCCTGGGCGGCGGAAAGCAGGCAACCTGGCTGTACACCCTGCCCGGCATGGCCGGCAACGGCTGGCAGCACCCCTCGATGGAGGTCCGCATCAGCGAACTGCCAGTGTTCAAGGCGATCGGCCTGGAGGGCCGGCCGGCGCTGATCCTTGGTGCGGATGCAATGCGCGGCTGCCAGGTGGACATCGGTGCCGGCGCGTCCCGGATCTGCCTGCGCCGGCCGCAGGCCAGCTGACATCCGGCAATGACGCCAGCGGCAGCCTGGCGTAGCATCACCGTGCGCCCCACCAGGAGTTCCACGCATGTGCCGTGCTGCCCTGATGTTGCTGACGCTGTTCCCGCTGGCCGTGCTGGCTGCACCTCCCCCGGTACCCTCGCCGGTCCGCATCGATGCCGAAGCGCAGCGGTTGATGCAGGCCGCACAGGCGCGCGGCATGGCACTGGCGGTGATCGACGGCGGCAAGGTGGTGCACGTCGCCGCCTACGGCGAGCGCAATACCGCAGGCGAACCACTGCGCACCGATACGGTGATGTACGCCGCCTCGCTGACCAAGATGGCATTCGGCCATCTGGTCGCGCAGCTGGCGCAGGACCGCAGGATCGATCTGGATGCCAGCATCGCCACAGCGCTGGACAAGCCGTTGCCGGACTATCCGCCCGAAACGAAGAAGTACGCCGACTACAGCGTGCTGGCCGATGATGCGCGCTGGCGCCAGCTAACCCCTCGCCTGCTGCTCAACCACGCCAGTGGTTTTGCCAACTTCGCGTTTCTGGAACCGGACGGCCGGCTGAAGTTCCACTTCGATCCAGGCAGCCGCTACGGCTATTCCGGCGAAGGGCTGATCCTGCTGCAGTTCGTGATCGAACGCGGACGGCTGGGCGAGGATGTGGGTGCGTTGATGCAGCAGCGGGTATTCGACCGCTTCGGCATGACCCGCACCAGCATGATGTGGCGCGGGGACTTCGCCACCAACCTGGCCGACGGCTGGACCATGGAGGGCACCGCCGAGCCGCACGATGAGCGCAGCCGCGTGCGCGCGGCCGGTTCGATGGATACCACCATCGCCGACATGGCCCGTTTCGCCGCCGGCTACGTGCGCGGCGATGGGCTGTCAGCGACGATGCGCAAGGAGCTGGTGCGGCCGCAGCTGCCGATCACCACCGCCAGCCAGTTCCCCACCCTGCAGCCGGAGCTGCCGAAGGCGCTGCAGCGCAAGGACCTGGCGGCCGGCCTGGGGGTGGTGACTTTCCGTGGCCCGCAAGGCGCGGGCTTCTACAAGGGCGGCCACGATGATGCGGTCGGTAATACGCTGGTGTGCGTCGAGCAGCAGCAGCGCTGCGTGGTGATCCTGGGCAACGATGTGCGCGCCGAGGCGACCTTCCCGGCGCTGGTGGCCTTCGTGCTCGGCGACATCGGCGTACCGTGGCAGTGGGAGTACGGCGCAGCGAAGGCATTCGTGAAGTAGATCCACGCCATGCGTGGATGACCTCCCTTCAACGCGCCTGCTCGAAGAACATCAGGTAGACCAGCCGCCCATTCTCCGGCCGGTCGCCGAAGGCCGGGCCGGCGGTATGCCAGAACCACGGGCGCAGCAGCACCAGGCGGTTGAAGCGCATCGGGATGCGCATGGTCATTTCCCACTGGCTGTCGTCGACGCTGTCGCGCTCGATGATGTCCCGATGCATGTCGCCGCCGTTGGCGTAGCCCAGCGCAGCCAGCTCGTGGGCGTTCAGCGCCATGCGCTCGGTGTTGGTGCGGCGATGGCGGAAGAACTCGGTACCCCCTTCGCAGTGCTCCGGGGCGCTGAGGTAGAGGATGCCGGACCAGTGCGAATGGTCGGTGTGCACCTTGGCGCGACCCACATCGCTGGCCAGGGTCAGCCGGAACTTGCCGTGCGACTGCAACGGATTGACCGGCCGCAGCGGCTCGTTGACCAACCGCGACGCGGCCTCGGACAGGCCGTCCAGCTCCAGCCGTTCGAGCGAATTACGCCCGGGGAATGCCCCCTCCTGCGCCGGGTAGGTCAGGCCCAGCCCGGCCTGGCGCAGGCCGTGTGCATCGGCTGGAGAGAGGAAGTCGTCGACGACGATGAACGAGGTAGGCATGGTCTGCGAGCGTAGCGACGCGGCGCCATGGCGGCAACCGGGCAACAAAAAAACCCCGCCTCGCGGCGGGGTTTTTCCTTGCATCGGGGAGACGCGCCGACCAGGGCCGGCAACGTCCGACGCGGGCGTGGGCCTTAGAAGTCCATGCCGCCCATGCCACCCATGCCGCCCATGCCACCGGCGCCGCCCATGGCCGGCTCGTCCTTCTTCGGAGCTTCGGCAACCATGGCTTCGGTGGTGATCATCAGGCCAGCGATCGAGGCCGCGTTCTGCAGCGCCGAACGGGTCACCTTGGTCGGGTCCAGGATGCCGAACTGCAGCATGTCGCCGAACTCGCCGGTAGCGGCGTTGTAGCCGAAGCTGCCGGTGCCTTCCTTGACCTTGTTGATGATGACCGACGGCTCGTCACCGGCGTTGGCAACGATCTCGCGCAGCGGGGCTTCCATCGCACGCAGGGCGATCTGGATGCCGTGGTTCTGGTCTTCGTTGGCGCCCTTCAGGCCGGCCAGCGCGGTGATCGCGCGGACCAGGGCAACGCCGCCGCCCGGAACCACGCCTTCTTCAACGGCCGCACGGGTGGCGTGCAGGGCGTCGTCGACGCGATCCTTCTTTTCCTTCATTTCGATTTCGGTCGAGGCGCCGACCTTGATCACGGCAACACCGCCGGCCAGCTTGGCCACGCGTTCCTGCAGCTTCTCGCGGTCGTAATCCGAGGAGGTGTCCTGGATCTGGGTCTTGATCTGCGCCACGCGTGCATCAACGTTGGCCTTGTCGCCGACGCCGTCGATGATGGTGGTGTTCTCCTTGGAGACCTGCACCTTCTTGGCGCGGCCCAGGTCCTTGATGGTGGCCTTCTCCAGCGACAGGCCGACTTCTTCGGAGATCACGGTGCCGCCGGTCAGCACGGCCATGTCTTCCAGCATCGCCTTGCGACGGTCGCCGAAGCCCGGGGCCTTGACGGCCACGACCTTGACGATGCCACGGATGGTGTTGACGACCAGGGTGGCCAGCGCTTCGCCTTCAACTTCCTCGGCCACGATCAGCAGCGGCTTGCCGGCCTTGGCGACGCCTTCCAGCACCGGCAGCAGGTCACGGACGTTGGAGATCTTCTTGTCGTGCAGCAGGATGAACGGGTCATCCAGGTCAGCGGTCTGCGACTGCTGGTTGTTGATGAAGTACGGCGACAGGTAGCCGCGGTCGAACTGCATGCCCTTGACCACGTCCAGCTCGTTGTCCAGGCCCGAGCCTTCTTCAACGGTGATGACGCCTTCCTTGCCGACTTCCTTCATCGCGTCAGCGATGATCTGGCCGATCGACTCGTCCGAGTTGGCCGAGATGGTACCGACCTGGGCGATCGCCTTGTCGTCGGCGGTCGGCTTGGAGATGTTCTTCAGCTCGGCGACGGCGGCCGAAACGGCCTTGTCGATACCGCGCTTGAGGTCCATCGGGTTCATGCCGGCGGCAACGGCCTTGGCGCCTTCGCGGATCAGGGCCTGGGCCAGCACGGTGGCGGTGGTGGTGCCGTCGCCGGCATCGTCGTTGGTGCGCGAAGCAACTTCCTTCACCATCTGCGCGCCCATGTTCTCGAACTTGTCAGCCAGTTCGATTTCCTTGGCGACGGAGACGCCGTCCTTGGTGATGGTCGGGGCGCCGAAGCTCTTTTCCAGCACGACGTTGCGGCCCTTCGGGCCCAGGGTGGCCTTGACGGCATTGGCGAGAACGTTGACGCCGCGCACCATGCGCGAACGGGCGTCTTCACCGAAACGAATATCCTTGGCAGCCATTGCATTTACCTCATTGGTAGCGCCGGACGGTGCCCGGCGGCTGGGAGTTTGGGATCAGGTTGAAACAGGTCGCGCCGAGGCTCAGCCGATGACGGCGAGCACGTCGTCTTCGCGCAGGACCTTGTATTCGACGCCTTCGCTCTTGTACGAGCTGCCGGCGTACTGGCCATAGATGACCTTGTCGCCGACCTTCAGCGACGGCGCGCGCACGTTGCCGTTGTCCAGCGGCTTGCCCGGGCCGACGGCCACGACCTCACCCTTGGTGGACTTTTCCTTGGCCGAGTCGGGGATGACGATGCCACCGGCGGAGATTTCGTCGGCTTCGATCGGCTTGACCACAACGCGGTCGTGCAGCGGCTTGATGCTCATAGGAGACCTCTTAAGTGATTGATTGGTCTAAAAAAGTCCGGCGATGTTAGCACTCACCCCAGGCGAGTGCCAGAACCGCACGTGAAGAAACCCGACAACGTCGGGAGCAGGGCAGAGATGGAGCCCCGCCGCCCCCTTTCAAGGGCGGAATGAAAAAATTTTTCCACCCGCGCGCCTCGGCCAAGGCGTCGGTCCTGGACAATTTCGGTGACAAGCGTCGCACTGTCAGATATCTGACGTTCATTTACGACAAAGTGTCACTGGATCAGCCTTAGGCTCGGTCAGGCATTCCCAATCACAAGGAGTAGTCGATGCGATTGCTGTCCCCGCTTGCCGCCGCCTGCCTGCTGGCACTGGCCGCGGCGCCGGCCCAGGCCGAGGTCTTCATCAACGAACTGCACTACGACGACAGCACCGCCGCCGGTGACGTCGGCGAAGCCATCGAAGTGGTCGCTACCGCAGGTGAAGACCTGTCCGGCTACCGCCTCTACCTCTACAACGGCAGCAATCCTTCGGCCGCCACGGTCTACGCCAACAACCCGGTCCCGGCCGGCACCGCCGCCGGTTGCGGCAGCGCCAGCATCGCCGTGGTCAACTACCCGACCAACGGCATCCAGAACGGCCCGAACGACGGCATCGCCCTGGTCGACGCCAGCGGCAAGGTGGTCCAGTTCCTCAGCTACGAGGGCGCCATCACCGCCTCCGGTGGCCCTGCCGCCGGCATGACCAGCCAGAACATTCCGGTGGCCGAGACCAACAGCACGGCGCCGGGCACCTCGCTGCAGCTGACCGGCAGCGGCAGCCAGTACGCCCACTTCACCTGGGCCGAGTCGGCCAGGCAGACCTTCGGCAGCTGCAACAACGGCCAGACCTTCAGTGGCGGCGGCACCCCGGGCCCGAACACGCCGCCGTCGGTGTCCACCACCACCCCGGCGCAGGGCAGCAGCACCTTCCCGGCCGCGGCCGATCTGGAAGTGGTGTTCAGCGAGACGGTGAACCTGGCCAGCGGCGCGTTCGCGCTGAGCTGCGGTACCTCCGGCAGCGTGCCGCTGACCTTCCCGGCCAGCGGACGCAGCGTGAAGCTGTCCACCAACACCGCGCTGGTGGCCGGTGAAGCCTGCCGCTTCGACATCCGCGCCGCGCGCATCACCGACCTGCAGGGCGCACACCCGGCGGCCGACAGCCGCATCGCCTTCACCGTGGCCAGCACCGGCGGCAATCCGGACCCGGGCAACCCGGGTGTGCCGGCCGGCTACTACTCCAAGGTCAACACCTCCAGCCCGAGCCAGCTGCGCTGCTCGCTGCACGCGACAATCAAGGGCCACACCGCCTACCCGTACAGCGGCTCGGGCACCAGTACCTGGACCATCCTGGAGATCGCAGACGAGGACCCGAACAACCCGAACCGCATCCTTGACGCGTATCGCAACCGCAGCTACGCCAAGGTGACCGATCGCGCCGGCAGCGGCAGTGGCCTGAAGTACAACCGCGAGCACACCTGGCCGAACTCGCTGGGTTTTGCCACCACCACGGGTGACAAGGGCCTGCCGTACGCGCCGTATACCGACACCCACATGCTGTACCTGACCGATGCACAGTGGAACGCCGACCGTGGCAACAAGCCGTTCGGCAAGTGCGACGCCAGCTGCGGCGAGCGCGCCACCGAGGCCAACAACGGCCAGGGTGGCGGCAGTGGTGGCTATCCGGGCAACTCCAACTGGGTGCGCACGCCGGACGGCAACACCGGCACGTTCGAGGTGTGGGGCAAGCGCAAGGGCGACATGGCGCGTGCGGTAATGTACATGGCGATCCGCTACGAGGGCGGCAAGGATGCAGCCACTGGCCAGTCCGAGCCGGACCTGGAGCTGACCGACGACCGCAGCAGGATCGTCAAGACCAGCAGCTCACCGGCCTACATGGGCCTGCTGTCGACGCTGATCGACTGGCACCTGTCCGACCCGCCGGATGATGCCGAGCGCGCGCGCAATGACGTGATCTACAGCTTCCAGGGCAACCGCAACCCGTTCATCGACCACCCCGAGTGGGCGACCCCTGGCCTGTTCACCTCGGCCAAGCCGGCCACCTGCCAGCTGGCCAACTGACCGCGCAACGCAGCGGTCCACGGCCGCCGGGTCCTGACCCGGCGGCGGCCCTATACTCGACGGTCATGTCGACCGTCGATCCCGTCCTGCTGCTGTTGACCACCTGCCCGGACCGGGCCAGTGCCGAGCGCATCGCGCACGCGCTGGTTGGCGAGCGCCTGGCCGCGTGCGTGACCCGCCTCGATGGCGCGCAGTCGACCTACCGCTGGCAGGGCGAGGTGACCACCGACGCCGAGCTGCAGCTGCTGGTGAAGACCACCGCGAGTCGCGTCAATGACGCAATCGCCCGGATCGTCGAACTGCATCCGTATGAACTCCCGGAGTGCATCGCGGTCGAAACCCGGGCCGGCCTGCCGGCGTATCTGGACTGGATCCGGGCACAGACCCGGGAGGACACTGATTGAAGACTCTGTTTGCGCGTGGCGCCGCCCTGTGCGCCCTGTTGTGGCTCTCGCTGCCGGCGTTCGCCCTGGATGAGAAAGACCTGCTGCCGGTGGACCAGGCGTTCGCGCTGACCGCCACCGCCCCCGAACGTGGCCAGGTGCAACTGCAGTTCAAGATCGCGCCCGGCTATTACCTGTATCGCCACCGCACCAGCGTCAAGGCCGACCCGGCCTTCAATGCCGGCGCGCTGCAGATGCCCAAGGGCGACAAGCACCACGACGATTTCTTCGGCGAGGTCGAAACCTATCGCGAGCGCCTGCAGGCCAGCCTGCCCGGCACGCCGACCGAGGCCGCCGGTACCATCAGTCTGGAAGTGCGTTACCAGGGCTGCGCCGATGCCGGTGTCTGCTACCCGCCGCAGAAGCGCGTGGTGCAGGTCACCCTGCCCGGCAGCGGTGCACAGGCGGCGGCCCCGGCCAGCCGCGCCGGTGCGGCCAGTCCGTTCAACAACCCACTGGCCGGTGCCGGCAACAGCGGCGGCCTGCGCCTGCCGGGTGCGGCCAGCAACAGCCAGGCGCTGCCGCTGCCGTCGGAACAGGCGTTCGGCTTCGATGCCATCGCCAGCGACGGCAACACCCTGCTGCTGCGCTTCAGCCCGGCACCGGGCTACTACCTGTATCGCGACCGCACCTCGCTGAAGCTGGAAGGCAGCACCGGCGTGCAGGCCGGCACGCCGCGTTGGCCAGCCGCGCAATCGCATCGCGACGAGCACTTCGGCGATGTCTCGGTGTACTTCAACCAGGTGGAAGTGCCGCTGCCGTTGCGGCGCACGGTTGCCGACGCGGTTGACGGCACCCTCGTGGTGACCTTCCAGGGCTGCCAGACCGATGGCATCTGCTACCCGCCAATGACCCGCCGGGTGAAGCTGTCGATCCCGGCCGGCAAGGTCAGCGCCAGCGCCGACCAGGCACCGCCGCGCAACGAGGTAATCAGCCCGTTGGCTGTGGCGCCACGCGAAGGCGCCAACGGCGCCCCCCTGCGCCTGCTGCCGACGGTGCCCAATACGGATGCCGCCCCCCCGGCCGTCGCAGGCACCGTGGACGGCAATGAATTCGCCGCCGATGCGCGCGGTGACAACGCGCTGCGTACGCGCCCGCCGGCGACCACACCGAACCCGGACCGTTCGTTCGTCTGGGTGCTGCTGCTGGCGCTGGCCGGCGGCCTGGTGTTGAACCTGATGCCCTGCGTGCTGCCGATCCTGTCGCTGAAGGTCCTGAGCCTGGCACAGAGTGGCGAAAGCCCGCAGCGCGCACGCAGCCACGCGCTCTGGTACACCTTGGGCGTGCTGGTCGCATTCGCGGTGATCGGTGCGTTGATGGTGGGCCTGCGCGCAATCGGCAACGCCGTCGGCATCGGCTTCCAGCTGCAGCACCCGGGCGTGGTGGCGGCGCTGGCCTACATCATGTTCGCGGTAGGCCTGAGCCTGTCCGGCGTGTTCACCCTGGGCGGCGGCATCGGCAACCTGGGCCAGTCGCTGGCCAGCCGCAGCGGCCCGGCCGGTGACTTCTTCACCGGTGCGCTGGCCTGCGTGGTCGGCAGTGCCTGCGTCGGCCCGTTCATGGGTGGCGCGATCGCCTACGCGTTCATTGCCCCGCCGCTGAAGGCGATGACCGTGTTCCTGTTCCTCGGCCTGGGCCTGGCGCTGCCGTTCCTGCTGATCGGCTTCGTGCCGGCGCTGGCGCGCCGCCTGCCCAAGCCCGGCCCGTGGATGGAAACGCTCAAGCACGTGCTGGCCTTCCCGATGTACGCCACCGCGCTGTGGCTGCTGTGGGTGCTGGGCAAGCAACGCGGCGTGGACGGCATGGCGCTGGTGCTGGGTGGCCTGTTGCTGTTCGCCTTCGGCCTGTGGCTGTTCGAGCGCAACCGCTGGACCGGCTCGCGTGCGGTGACCCTGCTCGGCGTGCTGCTGGCGATCGGCGCATTGGTACCGGCCTGGGGCGTGACCCAGCTGGCAGCGCCGGCACGCGCCGCACAGGCCGCCAGCGACAACGTGGTGGAGTATTCGCCGCAGTTGCTGGACCGCCTGCGCGCCGACAACCGCGTGGTGTTCGTCAACATGACCGCCGACTGGTGCGTGAGCTGCAAGGCCAACGAGCGCGCCGTGCTGTCGCGGCCGGAGTTCAAGGACCTGCTCAAGCGCACCAACGCGGTGTACATGCGCGGTGACTACACCAACGTCGATCCGCAGATCACCACGTTCCTGGAAGAGCACAAGGCCGTCGGCGTGCCGCTGTACGTGGTGTACGGCCCCGGCGCACCGCCGACCGTGCTGCCGACCCTGCTGACCCAGGCGGTGGTGGAGGAAGCGCTGCTGCGCACCGCACGATGAAGTGGCAACGGCCAGCGCTGCTGTGGACAGCGGTGCTGGCCGCCGGCCTTGGCCTGTGGGCCGGGCATCGATTGGCTCCTGCGCCGGTTGCGCCTGAGGCCATGCCAGCGGCGCCTGCTGTGGCGGCTGCGGCACCTGCCCTGCAGGTCGGCGACAGCCTGCCCGCGCTGTCGCTGCCCGATTTTGAAGGCCGGCCGCTGGACCTGCGCCAGCACGCTGGCGGTCGCCCGCTGTTGATCAATGTCTGGGCCAGCTGGTGCGCGCCCTGCGTTGAAGAAATGCCCGAACTGGCGCGTTTCGCACATGTCCAGGGCGAGCACGGTGTACAGGTGCTGGGACTGGCGCTGGATACGCCGGAAGACGTGCGCGGTTTCCTGCAGCGGGTACCGGTGGATTATCCGATCGTGATCGAGACCCCGGGGCCGCGCGATGCCAGCGTGCAGCTGGGCAATACACAGGGCCTGCTGCCCTACAGCGTGCTGTTCGATGCGCAGGGGCGGCTGGTGAAGGCAAAGCTGGGACCGTTCGCCCACGGCGAGATCGACAGCTGGGTGAAGTGAGGGTGTTTTTTCAGGGCTTGCAGCCCTGCACCCTGCTCAATGCAACGGCAACAGCCAAAGCCAAAGCGGGCATTCCGTGGGATGGCGGGGCGGTGTCGGAGTGCGGGGACGCTGCAAGTACGTCCCTGTAAGCTTGGCAGCCGCATCCATGCGGCTGACACCCCGCACTCCGACACCGCCCCGCCTCTGACAGATCTTCGCGGCTGTTGGTAGGTGTCGACCTTGGTCGACACATCTGTCAGATATCGATATTCAGAACGGAATCAGACCCCGTGCCGACCAACGGTCGGCACCTACCAAAGCAGAACGCCGTTCCGACAGATCGCAGGAAACTGTCGAAGGCGGGGTGGGTCCGGCTGAGGGGGCGTGAGCCGCATGGATGCGGCGACCGAGCTTACATGGGTGAGGGCGCTTTGCTTGCGAAGCACTGCTTCGCAAGCGCCCGAACGCACAGCCGCCAGCGGCTGGGCCGGGCCCCGGAGGGGGACTTGCAGCGTCCCCCTCAACCGGACCCACCCCGCCAACCCACGGAAAGCCAGCTTTTGACGTTGACGTTGCTCCGGCTTGTAGCGGGTGCAGGGCTGCAAAGCCCTGCAACAAAACCCTCCTTGACCGTAGCCCGTCCGCCACGGAAAATTCCGCGACTAATTCTCATTTGCTGTTGCGCAGGATGCGGGCGGCAGCCTTCCAGGCCCTCCTCCTTCCATGTTCAAGAACGTCCTGTTCCAACTGCACTGGCTGCTGGGCATCACCGCCGGTGCCGTATTGGCCGTGATGGGCCTCAGCGGCGCCGTGCTGTCCTTCGAGGACGAACTGCTGCGCGCGGCCAACCCCGGATTCGCCGAAATCGCCGAGCACCATGCCGACGGCCAGCTTCCGCTTGAACTCAGCGAACTGGTGCCGCTGCTGCAGGCCGGCGGTGATCGCCCCCTGCAGCGCCTGCGCGTGGACGCCACCGGGCAGCGGCCCTCGGTGGCACGCTTCGCTGGTGGCAAGGAACACTGGGTCTACTTCGACCCGTACAGCGGCGAGCGCTTCAGTGCCTTGCGTGGGCAGGCGTTCTTCGATTTCGTCGAGGACCTGCATCGCCACCTCGCCGCCGGCGAGCGCGGCAAATGGATCACCGGCAGCTGCGCCATCGCCCTGCTGTTCTTCACCCTGTCCGGTCTTTACCTGCGCTGGCCTCGACGCTGGTGGCACTGGCGCAGCTGGCTGGCGGTGGAATGGAAACGCAGCGGCCGTGGCTTCCTGTGGAGCCTGCACTCGGTGGTCGGCACCTGGGTGCTGCTGATCTACCTGATGAGTGCGCTGACCGGCCTGTGGTGGTCCTTCGACTGGTATCGCAGTACCGCCAATACGCTGCTGGGCGTCGCACCGGCCGCCAAGCACAAGGTCGCCACCGGCGCCACCCTGAACCTGGAGCGCATCGAAGCCACGCTGTATGCCCTGCCCGGCGTGCACACCGGCTACATCGACCTGCGCCTGCCGGAAAAGCCTGGCCAGGCGCTCAACGTGCGGGTGATGGCTGGCGATCCGTCACAGCGCGGTGGCCACCATGACCGTGCACATGATCTGCTGCAGCTGGATCCGGCCAGCGGGGCAATCCTCGATTCGCGCCCCTACGCGCGCCAGGGCGCCGGCGCGCAGCTGGCCACCAGCGTGTTCGCATTGCACTCGGGCAGCTACTTCGGCATGCCCGGGCGTGTCGCGGTGATGCTCAGCAGTCTGGCCATGAGCCTGTTCTTCATCACCGGCTGGATGCTGTACCTGGACCGCCGCCGCAGCCAGCGTGCCGCGCGCGGGCTGCGCCGGTCGCTGCCGGTTGCCACCGATGATGGCTACGCACCTTGGCTGGTCGTGCATGCCAGCCAGAGCGGGCTGGGCGAGCAGCTGGCCTGGCGTGCCGCCGCGCAGCTGCAGGCCGCTGGCCATGGCGTGCAGGTACTGCCATTGGCCCGGGTCGATGCCACGCAGCTCGCGCGCACTGCGCAGGCATTGTTCGTGCTGAGCACCTTCGGCGATGGCGAGCCGCCGGATGCGGCACGGGGCGCTGCGCGGCGGCTGCTGGCACAAGCGCCCGATCTGTCGGGCCTGCAGTTCGGCCTGCTCGCCCTGGGTGACCGCCAGTACCCGCATTACTGCGGCTTTGGCCGCCAATTCGATGGCTGGCTGCTGGGCAACGGCGCACGTGCGCTGTTCGAGCGCATCGATGTCGATGCCGCCGCGATACCGGCGCTGCGCCAGTGGCAGCAACATCTCGGCGCGCTGACCGGCATCGCCACCGATGACAGCGTGTTGCCGGCCGCGACGCAGATGCACGAGTGGCGCCTGCTCGGCCGTGACCGCCTCAATCCAGGCAGCATGGGCGGCGCCATCTGGCGCATCCGTCTTGCGCCACCGGCCGATGTGCAGTGGCAGGCGGGCGACATCCTGCACATCGCGCCCCGCCACAACGCGCGGCACGCCGCTGCAGTGCTGAAGGCACATGGGCTGGATCCCCAGCAGCCGTTGCTGACTGACGGCCAGCCACGCACGCTGTTGGCGCTGGCCAGCGAGCGCGAGCTGCCCGATGCCGATGCTGCGCTGGCGGTGCAGGATGCCTGCCTGTGGCTGGCAGGGCTGCCACTGCTGCCGGGGCGCGAGTATTCCATCGCATCCTGTACGGATGAAGGTGCGGTCGAGCTGGTGGTGCGGCTGGTCCATGACGAAACCGGACGCACCGGCCTGGGTTCGGGCTGGCTGTCGCTGCATGCGCCGGTCGGTGCCAGCATCGTGGCCCGCGTGCACCGCAACCCCGGTTTCCATCGCGTTGGCGGTGCGCCGATGGTGCTGATCGGCAATGGCACCGGCATCGCGGGCCTGCGCAGCCTGCTGCGCGAAGCCGCGCATGCAGGTGAGCACGGGCACTGGCTGCTGTTCGGCGAACGCCAGCGCGCGCACGACTTCCTGTTCGCCGCTGAGATCGAAGCGTGGCAGGCCGATGGCCATCTCGCGCGGGTGGACCTGGCGTTCTCGCGCGATGGTGAGGGCGGCTATGTGCAGGATCGCCTGCGTGCAGCAGCCGATGCCCTGCGCGACTGGATGCAGCGTGGTGCGGTCATCCACGTCTGCGGTTCGCTGCTGGGCATGGCCGAAGGCGTGGACCAGGTGCTGCGCGAAGCACTGGGTGATGAAGAAGTGGAAACGCTGCTGGAGACCGGGCGCTACCGTCGCGACGTATATTGAGCCACAAGGGCAGTACCGGCCGCCGGCCGGCATGATCAGGGGCGTGCCGGCCAGCGGCCGGCACTACCGGAGCACGATCAGGCCGCAGCGCGCGCCTGTGGCATCGACTGCAACTGGAACGCGCCCACCGCTTCGGTCAGCGCGTGTACCTGCGCCTGCATCTGCTCGGTGGAGGCACCAGCCTCTTCCACCAGGCTGGCGTTGCGCTGGGTGCTGGCTTCCATCTGCACGATGGTCTGCTTCACCTGCGCGATGCCGGCATGCTGGTCCTGCGATGCACTGCGGATACCGGCCAGCAGCTCGGCCAGCTGCTGCACGCTGCCAACGATCTCGCCCATCGTGATGCCCGCCTGCTCGGCCTGCTGGTTGCCCTGGCCAACACGCGCCACCGAATCCTCGATCAGTCCTTTGATCTGCTTGGCCGCTTCGGCACTGCGCTGGGCCAGCAGGCGCACTTCCGCAGCCACCACGGCGAAGCTGCGGCCCTGCTCACCTGCACGCGCAGCTTCCACCGCGGCATTCAGCGCGAGGATGTTGGTCTGGAAAGCGATGCCATCGATCAGCTGGGTGATGTCGCCGATCCGCCGCGAGGCCTCGCTGATGCCATGCATGGTCGCGACCACCTGGCCGACGGCCTCGCCACCGCGCTGGGCCACCGCGGCCGCCCCCTGCACCAGGGCATCTGCGCGGCCCGCGGCATCGGCATTGCGGCCAACGGTGTCGGTCAACTCGTGCATCGACGCTGCCGTCTCTTCCAGGTTGGCCGCCTGCTGTTCGGTACGCTGCGACAGATCATGGTGCCCGGCAACGATCTCACCAACGCCGGTGTCGAGGCTGGACGTCGCCTGCTGGATGCGGGTGACGATGCGGCCCAGTTGCGCGACCGTGGCGTTGGCATCGTCGCGCATGCGTGCGAACACGCCCTGCAGCTCACCTTCCATGCGCACGCTGAGGTCACCACGGGCCAGCGCCGCCAGAAGCGCCTGCAGATCGCCGAGGTTGGTCTCGAAGGTCGCCAGCAGGCGGTTGATGCTGGTCGACAACGTGCGCACGAAGCCCTGTTTTCCCTCCAGCGCGATGCGGCCGTGCAGGTCGCCATGTGCGGCGGCGTCGACCAGTGCTGCCACTTCGGTTTCCAGCAGCGTTTCCAGCGCGCGGCTGCGCCACTCCACTGCCACGCCGAGGAAATGCCCTTCGTCGGTGATGGCATTGGCGATCAACTGGTAGCGGACGCCGGCATGACCGATCTCGCGCTCCTCGCGCTGGCGCACGCCAGCCAGGCTGGCCAGTGCCGGATGCAGGCGTACCGCATCGCTCCCCACCAGATCTTCAAGCCGGAGTGCAAGCTGCTGCAGCAGCGCCGGATTGGCGTACGCCACCAGGCCTTCGGCATCAATCACCATCAAGCCGGCCTGTGCGCTGTCCAATGCCTGGCGCACGCGGGTGTTGCCGCGGGCCACCGCACGCTCGGTCTCGATGCGCGCGCGCAGGCGCTGCTGCATGTCGACCAGGCGCTGGGCCAGCTGGCCGATTTCATCGTTGGCGTTGTAGACGCGCAGGGTGGTGTCGAGGCGGTCGTCGGCGATGTCGCTGGCGAAACGCAGGGTGTCCTGGATCGGCTGGCGCACCGCACGCAGCACCAGCACCAGGCTGGTGATCAGCACGCCGGCCACCAGCAGCAGGGTCAGTGCGAACACCACGCTCATGGTGCGCGCGCCAGCCTGCTGGCGTGCCTGCGCCCTGGCCAGCGCCGCCACCTGTGCCTGCTGGAATGCGGCCAGCGCCGGCGCTACGCCCGTGGCGGTATCCAGCAGCGACTGCGCTTCCACATCCAGGCCGACGCGGGCAGCGGTATACCCCAGCAGTGCGGCCTGATACGCCTCCATCCCGGTGCGCAGGGTGTCCTGCACATCCGCAGGCAGGCCCGCCAGCGCGAGGTCGAACGGCAGCTTCTCCTCGCTGGCGCGGTCGGCGTGGGTGGAATCACCGTCGAGCAGCAGCAGTGCCTCCTGCCTTCGCATCTTCTGCAGGGACAGCGCCAGCGCGGGCCGCTGCTGCACATCCACCTGCGCCTGCAGGGTGTCGGCGGCCTGCTGCAGCTGCGCAGCGAGGCCGGCATCACCACGGCCCATCTCGTCGACCCGTTCGAACAGGGCGGCCACACCCTGCGAGAACGCGTCGGCGGCTTCGGTCAGCGCCTGCAGGGCCTTGCGCCGGCCCGCATCCATCGGCATCGCGCGCAGCGCCTGCAGATCGGTCTGCAACGCCTTCTGCGTGGCCAACAGCCGCGCGCGGTCGGCATCATCGAAACTGCGTGCATACTGGGTCTGCAGGCGACGCGCTTCGGCCACCCGCGTGGACAGGCTGGCAGCCAGATCGCTGCCGCGCTGGTAGCTGGCCTGGCTGCGCGCAGCCAGTGCGTTGGCATGGCCAGTCCAGGCGTAGACAGCAGCGATCGCCACCAGGCCCAGGCCGCAGATCCACAGTGTGGCCTTGAGCTTGTTGGCCACGCTGAGCCGATGTGGCTGCAGCCAGCGCAGCAGCCCGGGGGACGCCGAGTGCAACGCAGCAAGGCGCGTGCGCAGGGACCGGAGGTGGGGGACAACGGCCGACATGACAGACTCCAGGCGGAAAGACGCACCTGTATCGGCCTGACTCAGGACAACTTTAGCGCTTTCTTCGTCTGCGCCCCCCATCGCTGGTGGACGCGGCCTTTGTACCGGGTGCAGGCGACGGAGGCATGACACGGCCACCGCGCTTGACCTCAACCCCGGTTGGGGGAGCACAGTGGACATCCCTCCCCCGCCCGGTGTGTCCATGACGACGCTCGATGTCCCCCGCTACCTGCAGCGCCTGCAGCTGGATGCACCGCCACCGCGGACCCTGGCCGGCCTGACCCTGCTGCAGCAGCGCCACAACGCACTGCTGCCCTTCGAGACCCTCAGCTGCCTGCTGCGCGATGCGGTGCCGATCGACCTGGACAGCGTGCAGCGCAAGCTGCTCGACGAGCGCCGCGGTGGTTACTGCTTCGAACTCAATGGCGGGTTGCTGGCGCTGCTGCAGGCATTGGGCTTCGATGCGCAGCCATTGAGCGCGCGGGTACTGCTGGCCGCCCAGGACGGCGAACTGACCGCGCGTACCCACCTGCTGCTGCGCGTGAACGTAGACAGCGACGATTGGCTGGTGGATGCCGGTTTCGGCAGCCTGACCCCGACCGTGCCGCTGCGCCTGCATGATCCGCAGCCGCAGGCCACGCCGCACGAACGCTATCTGCTGCAGCGCCTGCACGACGAGGGTGATTTCGTGCTGTCGGCCGAGTCCAACGATGGTTGGCGGGCGATGTATCGGTTCGACCTGCAGGCGCCGGCGCCGATCGACAACGTGGTTGGCAACTGGTACGTGTGCACCCATCCCGATTCCAGTTTCCCCGGTCAGCTGCGCGCGTCGCTGACCGGGCCGGACTGGCGCCGCACCATCGGCAGCGGCAACTACACCGAGTATCGCCCCGGGCAGGCACCGGACAAGCGCCCGCTGCATGATGTGGGTGATGTGCGTGCCGTGCTGCAACAGCGCTTCGGCATGCAGCTACCGGACGACCCGCGACTGGACCCGGCCATCAATGACTGGCTGCAGCGCTCGCGCGCCGCGACCTTGTAGGGCCGAGCCCATGCTCGGCTGAGCTGGAGCGGCTGGGCCAACAGCAGCCGAGCGTGGTCTCGGCTCTACAGAGCTGCGCGCGCCTGCAGCGCAATGCGGTTGCCTTCGCTGTCGCGGATCTCGGCCACGCGCCAGTCGCCCGCGTCGGCGGGTCCGAAGCACAGCTCGGCGCCCGCTTGCAGTGCTCGCTCCAGGCTCGCATCCAGGTCATCGACGCCGATGTAGACGCGCGCCCCCTGTTCGGAAGGCCGGTAGTCCGCGCCGAGCACCAGCGCAATGCTGGCACCGGCGGCCTCATCGGAGAACGGCAGGTAGGCCATCCGGCAGTCGTGCAGCACGACAGGTTCGTCCACCGCGACCTGCAGCCACCGCTGGTAGAACGTGATGGCACGGTCCAGGTCACTGGCCGGGATTTCCACATGCAGGATCGGGTTCACTGGCACTCCTTGCTCGGTCCACTCAGATGATGCGCAGGGTAATCGCCTTCAGCACCGCACGGGTGCGATCGCGGGTGCCCAGCTTGTCGAGTATGGCGGACACGTAGTTCTTCACCGTGCCCTCGGCCAGGAACAGGCTGCGCGCGATCTCCTTGTTGCTGTAGCCACCGGCCAGCAAGCGCAGGATCGCCACCTCGCGTTCCCCGAAGGTATCGGTGGGCGGTGCTTCATCGTGGAAGCGGTAGCGGGCGCGTACCGGCTCGGTGCTGACCGGCAGCAGCAGGGTTTCGCCAACGGCGACGCGCTCGATCGCCTCGCGCAGGTCTGCGGGTGCGGCGTCCTTGAGCAGGAAGCCCTGTGCGCCGGCCTCGCTGGCGCGCAGCAGCAGGTCACTTTCATCAAAGGTCGTCAGCAGCAGCCACGGCGTGGCATCGCCGCGCGCGCGCAGCTGGCGCACTGCCTCGATGCCGTCCATCCCGGGCATGCGGATGTCACTGAGCACAACATCCACGCGCTGGGTGGACAGCGCGTCCAGCAACGCCTGGCCCTCCTCGGCCTCCAGCGCCACGTCCACGCCCAACCCCTGCAACAACGCACGCAGCCCGGCGCGGACCAGCGCCTGGTCGTCGGCCAGGGCAACACGGATCGCGCTGCCGTTCATGCCGGCACCCAGGCGGTCAGGTGCATGCCGCCCTGTGCGGTGCGGGCCAGTTCCAACTGGCCACGCACTGCGGCCAGGCGCTCACGCATGCCGGCGATGCCGTTGCCCTCGCGGATACGTTCGGCGCGCTGGCCGTCGTCACGGATGTCGATACGCAACCGGGAATCCTCCTCGTTGATCGTCAGCCATACGGTGTCTGCGTTGCCATGCCGGGCGGCATTGGTCAGCGCTTCCTGTACCAGGCGCAGCACGGTCTCGGCCATCAGCGGGTCAACTATGCGCACGCACTCGCCGATCTGCAGCTGCAGCTTCGGGCGCGGGAACGGCGCGGCCAGCGCGTGCAATGCGGTGGCCAGATCGAGGCCGCGATCATCGCGCATCGATTGCACCACCTGGCGGATGTCGGTCAGCAACTCGCCGGACAGCTGCTCGGCCAGCACCAGTCCTTCGCGCCTGGCCAACACAGGGTCGGCCGCAAGGGCACGCAGGTTCAAGCGCATCGCGGTGAGCTTGTGCCCGGCCACATCGTGCAGTTCGCGCGCCAGGCGCAGGCGCTCGGCATCGCGTGCGCTGTCGGCCAGCAGCGCGCGGGTGGCCAGCAGGTCGGCATTGACGCGGGCCAGGTCATCGCGGGCCAGCGCCGTGCTGCGGGCATAGTGTGCGGTCAGTGCAGCAAAGGCCTGGAAGCCGCCATAGAGCAGCACCACCAGCAGCGGCTGGCTGAAGCCGCTGTAGCGCAGCACGAGATACATGGCGAGGTTGGCCAGCAGTGCAACAGCCAGCACGAAGCGCGGTGGCCAATGCTCGGCCAGCTGCGCCACCAGCACCACCAGCAGTACCGGTGCGGTGCCGGTACGCGGCTGCAGCGCAACCAGCACGACCGCCAGCAACGCCTGCAACACCGCCGCGACAGCGCGCACGCGGGATGGCACCGACGCCCAGCCGTGCACCACGAACAGCAGCAGGAACACGGCAAGCAGCAGCAGGCTCAGCCCGGCACCGTTGCGCTGCACCGCGAATGACAGGCCCACCACCAGCACGGTGGCCAGGCCGGCGAGGCTGAGGGGACGCAACAGATGGCGGAACAGGCTGGGCATGGCCAGATGCTGACCGCCGCGCACGCCGGCGGCAATGGGTCCGGCGCAGAAAGTGACTTCTGGCACGTCGAATCGATGACCACTGGCCCTGAACCCGGTGCAGCGCCGCACGCAGACTGGCGCCACACCGCCACACACACTTCCGGAGCCACTGCCATGATCCGCACCGCCCTGCTCAGCATCGCCCTGACTGCCCTGGCCCTGGCCGGCAGTGCCCACGCCGCCGACCTGGCCGTGACCGTGCACGACGTCCGTGTGCAGACCGGCACCCTGCGCGTTGCGCTGGTCGACAGCGCCGCCGCCTGGGACGGCAAGGCCAGGCCCGTGCAGGCCCAGCAGGCGGCGCCCAGCGGCGACAGCGCCCACTTCACGTTCAAGGGCGTTCCGGCCGGCAGCTATGCCGTGCTGCTCACCCACGACGAGAACGACAACGGCAAGCTCGACACCAACCTGGTAGGCATGCCGGTGGAGGGCTACGGCTTCAGCAACAATCCGCAGGTGATGCGCAAGCCGACCTTCGACGAGGCGCGCGTCGACGTACCGGCCGCCGGCACCGCCATCGACATCACCCTGCGCTGATTCCTGCATCCAGACCCGAGGCCACCATGGACCGTCGCCGCTTCCTTCGTACCCTGCTCAGCAGCAGTGCCTGTCTGGCCCTGGGCACCACCGCGCTGCGCAGCGCTCCCGCCTTCGCCGGCGACCCGGCGCGGTTCGCGCAGGGCATGCAGGAACACCCTTGGCTGCTCGGCTGGCGTAGCGTCGGCAGCGAAAGCCTCGGTCCGGCCACCGTGCAGTTGCAGGGAAAGCTGCCGTCAGGCCTGGCTGGCACGCTGTACCGCAACGGTCCGGCGTGGACCGAGCGCGATGGCTTCCGCTACGACCACTGGTTCGACGGCGACGGCATGGTGCATGGCTGGCGCTTCAATGGTGATGGCAGCCTGACCCATCACGGGCGCATGGTCGCCACGCCGAAATTCACCCGTGAACAGAAGGCCGGCCGCTTCCAGTATCCGGCCGCCGGCACCAGCGTTCCCGGTGCGCTGGCGGTACGCAACAACGATGATGCCAACGTGGCCAACACCTCGGTGACGATGATCAATGGCCGCCTGTTCGCCCTGTGCGAATCCGGTTCGGCGTTCGAAGTGGACCCGGATTCGCTGCAGACGCTTGGCCCTGTCACCTGGCGTCCGGACCTGGCGGCGCTGCCGTTCTCGGCGCACCCACTGACCGACCACGACGGCAGCCTCTGGAACTTCGGCTCGATCAGCCTGATGGGGGGCCATGGCCTGCTGGTCTGGCACATCGGTGCGGACGGCCAGCTGCGCAGCGCCAATGTGATCGAAACACCCGAGCATGGCTACCTGCATGCCTTCGCGATGACCGACCAGCACCTGGTGTTCGTGATGATGCCGTTCGATTTCACCGGCGCAGGTGGCAGCTTCTTCGAGCGCATGCAGTTCGCACCGCAGCGTCCGGTGCGCATCGCGGTGGTCGCCAAGGATGCGCCGGGCAAGGCGCAATGGTTCGAGGCCCCGTTCGCGGCGATCTACCACTTCGGCGACGCGTTCACCCGCGATGGCGGCATCGTGCTGCGCGCAGTGCGCCACGACGACATCAACGAGGCGCGCTCGCCGATGAAGGAAGCGATGGCCGGTGATGGCGCACACGCGGCCAACAGTGGCGCCAGCCTGGTCGAGCTGCATCTGGACCTGCGTCGTGGACAGGCCCGCTGGCAGACGTTGGGCATCAGCGCGGTGGAGTTCCCGTTGTTCGACCCGCGCTCGGCGAACACACGTGGCGCACGGCTGTATGCGCCGACCATCGACGGCACGGCCACTGCGCCGTACTTCAACGCGGTGGCCGCGTTCGAGATCGAGCACGGGCGCCGCCAGCTCTGGAACTACGGGGCGGACATCATGGCCGAAGAGCATGTGTTTGTACCGCGCCCGGGCAGCCGCAACGCCGATGACGGCTGGCTGATCGGCACCCTGCTCGATCCGGTGAACCAGCGCAGCGGTCTGGCCGTGCTGGATGCGCGCCATGTGGATGACGGTCCGCTGGCCCAGGCGTGGCTACCGTATGCGGTGCCACTGGGCTTCCACGGCACCTTCGCCGCGCGCGGCTGAGTCCACGCCACGCGGACACCGTTGTTGGCATGCTGGGTCTCTCCTGCCCCGTGGAGTCCTGCATGTCCCTGGCCGACCACCGACGTACGCTGGCACCGCACGGTTTCCTGCGCGTGGCGATCAACCTGGGCAACCCGGTGCTGGCACAGGGCGATGCGCGCTCACCGCGCGGCCCCTCGCTGGAACTGGCTACCGCGTTGGCGCAACGGATGGGGGTGCAGGCACGCTTCACCTGCCACGATGCCGCAGCCTCGGTGGTCGCCGCAGCGGGCGAAGACGGCTGGGATCTGGCCTTCCTGGCGATCGATCCGGCGCGTGCCGACCGCATCGCCTTCAGCGCTCCGTATGTGGAGATCGAAGGCACTTACCTGGTGCGCGAAGACAGCCCGGCGCAGCAAGTGGCCGACCTCGACCGCGACGGACTGCGCATCGCGGTGGGGCGTGGCGCGGCCTATGACCTGTTCCTGAGCCGGGAACTGCGCCATGCCACGATCGAGCGGGCGGCACCTCGGCAGCGGCCATCGCCCTGTTCGACCAGCACCGCCTGGATGCCGCCGCCGGTGTACGCCAGCCGCTGGCGGCCTGGGCGAAGGCACATCCCGGCCATCGGGTGCTGGCCGATCGCTTCACCGCGATCCAGCAGGCAGTGGCGGCACCGGCCTCACGCCCGGCCAATGCGCTGCGGGCGCTGTTTGAGGAAGTGGAAGCGATCAAGGCGGGCTCGTTGCTGGAGGAAGCGTGCGCGCGTGCCGGGCAGGCGGTCACCCTGGTGCAGTGACTGTAGAGTCGGGATCGAGCACCGCGCGGCGTTACAGATACGCGTCCGCCATGTGCTGCACATGCTCGGCGGCCTGCGCATGCAGCCAGTCGCGGAACGCGAGGAAGCCGCGATGGCTGGCCGAGCGCTGCGGGTACACCAGCCAATGCGGCCACGCCGTCTTCAGGCGCTGGCTGGACAGCGCGACCAGCTGGCCGGATTCCAGCAGCAGACGTGCCCGGGTCACCCGGCCAAGGGCCACGCCTACGCCATCCAGTGCGGCGCGATGGTGCGCCTCCGAATCATCCAGCACCGCCACGAAGCGCGATGGCGGGCTCTGCCCACTCAACGCGAACCAGGCGCCCCACGCGCCGTCGGGATCACCGAGCAGCGGCCACTGGGTCAGCGGTACACGGTCGATGCCCCCCATGCGCTCGATCAGCGCGGGGCTCGCCATCGGCACCAGCCACTCGTCGAACAGCGGTTCCACCACCAGGCCCGGCCATTGCCCGCTGCCCAGCCGCAGCGCGGCGTCGAACTGGCGCTGCCGCTCGAAATCAATCAGGCGCTCACTCGACTGCAGGTTGATCTCGATCTGCGGGTGCTCAGCCACGAAGTGACCCAGGCGCGGCACCAGCCAGGCCGATGCCATCGATGGCACCGCACTGATCGTCAGCACGTGCTCGGCACGCGCGGCATAGGGCTGGAAGGCTTCGTTTATCGCATCCAGATGCGGCCCCACCTGCTCGAGCAGGCGCTGCCCCTCAAGTGTAAGGGTGATACCACGCGGCTGGCGGATCAGCAGCGGCTGCCCGAGCCGTTCTTCCAGCTGCCGCATCTGGTGGCTGAGCGCGCTGACGGTCAGGTTCATCGACGCCGCCGCGCGCGACAGGTTGCCAAGCCGGGCGGCAGCCACGAAGCCCTGGAGGGCATGGAGCGGAGGGCGGGACATAAGGCTTGAAATTCTCTCAAGTCATGCTTGCGGAAATGTCGCTTTTTGCCCGTCCATGCTGCCCGTATCGTGCAATCCACTCAAGTGGAGGCACGCTCATGAACATCTTCGGCGGCTTGTTGTTCCTGCAGGGCCACGTGGCCAGCGCCGAGCTGGCACGCCAGCTGGCCAGCCCGTCCACACCTGCCCCGCAGTGCGCGCGGCAACCGGCCGCGCCGGTTCAGCCGCCGCGAACCCGTTGAAGGCTCCTCAACCTGCATACCAGCGTTGGACGTGTTCAGGCAGCCACGGGATCGGATCGATGTCCAATGCCCGACAACCGTCGAGGGTGTCACGCAGCGCGCCCTCGCCGGGGCCACCGGGGATCCGCAGGCCTTCCTCTTCGGGAAGCTGCACCGCCGCCCAGTCGTGCAACCGGTCCATGCGCAGGCGAAGCGCGGCTCGCAGCCACCCCTTCAGTGGATAGCAGCGATAGCCCTGTTCGCCCAGGCCGGCAACCGCAAGCGACAAAGCGTGGTTGGCACCACGTACCCATTCGGTGCGGCCTCCAGCCTTGTCCTGGACCGTCATCGGCGCCGGCGCGCGGTGCGCCTTGAACGGCGAACGCAGCTGCAGCTCCAGATCCCGCGCATCGCGCTCGCTTTCCGCTTCCACCAGCGCACCGGCGTCGAGATCGAAGAACTCGAACCAACGCCGGTGCAATGCGCTGATGCGCCCAAGCGGATCACGTGAGAAACCAATCTTCGCGTAGTCTTCCCACGCACAGGGGAAGACGTAGGCGAAGACACGACCGTCGATGCGGATATCCGACTGCATGTACGCAGGCTGCCTCGACAACAGCCCGCGTGCAACCGGGCGTTACCGTGGACGCTGCAGCACTTCCTGCACTGCGGCAGCCACGTCGGTATTGTCGATGTAGCTGCCGTCGTTCCAGCGCACGTGCTGACGGTAGCCGGCATCGACGCCCCGCACGCGTTTGCCCAGCAGCGCCGCGCCGGCGCCCCTGGCCCAAAGCGGCACCAGCGCGTTGGAGTGGCTGCCGGTGGGGCGGAAGCTGATTCCGGGCATGCGGCCGCGACCGTTGTTGCGTACCGGCGCGAAAGCCACGTTGTGTGCATCCGGGCCCATCGGCATGCTGTTGTCGTGGTCGGTGGTGACGATCAACAGGTTGCGCTCCCAGCCACCGTTGCGCTCGATCCAGTCGACCACCGCCGCCACCGCGTCATTGAACTCCACGGTCTCTTCGATCAGCCGGCCATGCTGCGGCTGATCGCTGCACTGGCCGTAATGCCATTCGGTGCCGCACGCACTGGTATGTGCGGCCCAGTCGGTGGCGCCGCCTTCCACCATCAGGTACAGCCCCTTGGACGAGCGCTGCTGCAGGAACTGCAGTGCGCCACGCGTCATGGTCGCCAGATCGGGCACGCTGTCGATCTTCCTCACTCCCGAAGGCGTGGCTGCATCCTTGCCCAGCACCTGCAGCTGGCGCGCCTGCTGCAGTGTGTTGGCCACGCGCGGCACACCGATCAGCGGCCGGTCGGCCGGCAACCGTCCCTGCGCCAGTGCGGCGAACGCTTCCTTGCTGCGGATCAGGCGCCACGGTCCCGCCGGATTGCCGCCGATGGTGCTGCCCGCTTCCAGCAGCTGCCAATCCTGCTGCGACACCCACTCCCATGGATTCGCACAGCCCTCCGCCTTCGCCGCGTCCGTACCTTCATGGCAGGCGCGGCCGTCGACGCTGTAGCCCGGGCCACCCGTGCCCATCACCAGGTCCATGTGGCCCTGCGCCAGCATCTGGTGTGCGATGGCGTGATAGTTGCTGCGCGATTCGTTCTGCGCCGCGAACGCGGCCGGCGTGGCATGCGCGAACGGCACCGAGGTGACCACGCCGGTGGCCATTCCCAGGCGCTTGGCGCGCAGCGTATTGAACTCGACCGGCTGGCCATCGTTGTTGAAGTTGATGGCGTTGTTGTAGGTCTTGATCCCCGAGGACAGCGCAGTGCCCGCCGCCGCACTGTCGGTAGCCACCGCGGCCAGGTACTGGTAGCCCGCAAAAGGCAGGTCCTGCGCAGGAACCGGCGCGTCATCCCAGGCCTTGCCCGGGTCGTAGCCAAGCGTCTGCGCGTTGTCACCGGTCGGCTGGCTGCTCGCGTTCAACGGAAAGGTGGTCACCGCCAGGCGCAGTGGGAAATCCGCATAGGGTGCGCCTTCACGGCTGCCGTACTGCCAGTAGGCGGCGGCGTCCCAAGTACCCCAGCCGGCACCGTCGTTGATCATCACGATCACATTGAGCGGACCGGCTTCGGCGGTGGAAACAGCCTCGGCGCGCAGGTTGGGCTGGCAGCCGCCAAGTGCGGCCAGCGCGAGCAGCAACGAAGAATGAAGCCAGCGGCGTGGAATGCGTGCAGTCATCGGATGTCCCGTCGGGCCATCGGCGGCCCATAATGGCGATACGTTATATCGTTTCAATATTTCAGCTTCGTGCAGCCGCCGCACACTATCCTCCAGGGTCCCCGCTACCATCGTCGCTTCCATGCCGTCTCCTGCTCCTGCGCGTGCACCGCTGTCGTCCATCACCCTCGATGCGGCAACTTTCGCGGTGATTCACCAGCACAACGCGGATATCGCCAGGCAGCCGGCCTCGCTGACCAAGCTGATGACCGCCTACGCGGCTTACGAATGTGTCGAGGAGCGCGGGCGCTCGTGGGGCGACGAAGTCACCATCGCCGCCGGCGACGTGCATGCGGTCGCCGACGATGAAACGCGCATGGGCCTGGTGCCCGGCGAAACGGTCACGCTCGCGGGCCTGCTGGAAGGGTTGATGATCGTCTCCGGCAATGACGCGGCGCTGGCCATCGCGCGCCACCTGGACGGATCGCAGCCTGCGTTCCTGGAGCGCATGAACCGGCACGCACGCCAGCTCGGCCTGCGCAGCAGCTGGTTCGCCAGCGTCTCCGGCATCACCACGCCGCACCATGCATCCAGCGCGCGCGACATGGCAGTGCTGGTCGCCTGCCTGCTGAATGACCATCCGCAGATACTGGCAATCACCGCGCAGCGCGCGTTCGTGCATGGCAGCTTCAGCCGCAACAACCAGAATGCGCTGCTTGGCGATTACGGCGTGGATGGCTTGAAGACCGGCTACACCCAGGCAGCAGGCTTCTGCCTGGCCGCCACCGCATGCCGGGCAGTGCCCGGGCGGGATCAGCCGGTACGCCTGATCACCGTGGTATTGGGTTCTGAAAGCCGCGACGCGCGCGATGCCCTAGTGCGCGATCAGCTGGCGGCAGGATTCGCCACGCTGGCCAGCACCACCGCCGGGGCCTGACGCCCGAAGCCGCTCAGCGCCGCTTGACCGTCGCCACGATCAGCCGCTGCAGCTCGGCCTCGGCGTTGGTCTTGTCCAGCGCGCCTGCCGCCACGGCTTCGGACAGGGCTTCAGCCGCACCGAGAATCGCCCAGCGCCCAGCAAGTGGCACCGTGCCATCGGCGGCAAACGGACCCAGCCATACGTCGCAGTTGTCGACGAAGTCCTGCTGGTAACGCCGCCGCACCTCGTGCAGTTCCGGCGCGCCCACCAGCGCGGCGAGGATGCCCTGCACTTCACTGCCCTGGCTGAGGATGCAGTCGATGTAGCCGGAGGCGATGGCCGCCGCACGGTCGGCCAGCTGCGCGCGGGCGCGACCGATACGCTCGTGGAAGACCACCGTCTGGCGCCCGTCATAGTCATCGTAGAGCGCGGCCAGCAGGCCGTTGCGGGTCACGAAGTGATCGTAGGCCACCGGCTTGGTCACGCCCGCCGCCTCGGCCAGCCGTCCCAGCGTCAACGCGTCGGTGCCTTCTTCACCGACCAGCGCCCAGGCCACGTCCAGCAACTGGCGGGCGCGTTGCTCGCGGGTCAATCGGCGGCGCGTGGGAGCGGCGTTGGCGGGCATCGGCGGAACACGGCGATCAGCGCATCGGAGTGCCTATTTTACGGCCGATCGCCAGCGCGGTCTGCAGATGCGCTCCGGCCGCACCGGTATCGGCATCCAGCAGCAGGTCGGACGTCAGCACGCGTGCGCCACAGTAGTCGAAGATGCCCATGTCGATCTGCGTCTTCATCGCCGCATCGTAGCCGCGTCGTTCGACCATCGCTGCATCGGCACCGCCCAGCCCCACCAGATGCACGTTCAGGCGCTGCAGCTTCTTCACCAGCTTGCCCTGCGCGTCCTGTGCGTAGGCCCATTCGTTGGTGAAGACACGGTCGATCCAGCCCTTCAGCAGTGCCGGGAACGACCACCAGTACAACGGGAACACCAGCACCAGTGTATCGGTGGCCTCCAGCCGTGCGTGCTCGGCGGCGATGTCGGCCGGTACCGCGCCAGTGCTGCGGAACAAGGCCTGGTCCTGGGCGTTGAAGCGCGGATCGAAGCCTTCGGCCATCAGATCGGCGTAGGCCACGGTGTTGCGGGCGTCGGCAGCAGTGATGGCATCGCCGATGCGATGCGCCATCGCATGGGTCAGCGAACCGGGTTCAGGGTGGGCGATGACAATGAGGCTGTGCATGGGAGTCTCCAGGAATCAATACCTACCAATAGTAAGTAGTGATTTTCGGGATACCAGCGCCATCGATGGGACGCTGTTTTCGCATCCACCGTATAGTGCGGCGGTGCCCTGTGAGACACCCGAACATGGATCGACGCCTGCCCCTGACGATACTGATGCTGCTGTCGCTGTTGCTGCCATCCGCCTTCGCAGGTGAACTCAGTCCCAGTGATGCGAAGGCACTGCGCGAAGATGTGCGCGCCATGATGACTGCATACGCCCGCGGCGATGCGGACTTCCTCATCGAACGCACCCATCCCAGCCTCAAGCGACTGGCCGGCGGCGATGACGCCTTCCAGGCGATCACCCGTGATGCGTTGAAGAAGCAGCACAACGCCGGTGTAGTGATCATCAGCGAAGATGTAGGTGTGCCGACCCGGACCTATGCTGCCGGAGAGGAAGAAGTCTGCTTCGTGCCACGCCAATCCCTGATACGGGTGCGTGAAACCCCAATGCGCAGCACCACGTTCATGGTGGCCGTGCGCCGCGTTGGTGGTTCCGGCTGGACGTATCTGGATGGCACCGGGCTGCAGGGCAATCCAAACCTGCTTCGCCAACTGCTGCCAGCGCTGGAACCCGACGTGACCTTACCCAAGCGGGAGATCGAGGCGCTGTAGTCGCCGGCCCCTCCCGCCTTGCACGGCGTGGATCTAGCGGAACAGCGCGTTCAAGGCAGCCCCGGAGGCCGCCTGCTGCAGCCCATCGAAGCGTCCGTCCTGCACGATCGGCTGGGTCGCCTGCATCAGCCCGCCCCACGCGGCACGGGCGAGTGCGCCGCCCAGACTCACCCGGCGAATGCCGAGCGCGGCAATGTCCTGCAGGCGCAGCGGTGTCGGTCCACCGACCAGCAGGTTCACCGGCTTCGACCCGGCAGCGGCGACCACCGCGCTGATCTGCTCGCGCGTGCTGATGCCAGGTGCATACAGCACGTCGGCACCGGCCTCTGCGTAGGCACGCAGGCGCTGCAGGGTGTCCTGCAGATCCGGCACGCCAACGAAGAAGTTCTCGGCGCGGCCGACCAGCAGCACGTCGCCACCCGCGCGGTCGATGGCTGCACGGGCAGCGCGCAGGCGCTCGACCGCCTGGTCGATCGGACGCAGCGGTGCATCGGCCACGCCGCTGGCATCCTCGATCGACAATGCCGCAATGCCGGTGGCGATCGCCGCGGCCACCGCCTCCTGCACCATCACCGAAGTCGGCATTCAACGGCAATGGGGTCGCTGCCACCATCACGCGCAGATGCGCCAGCGTGGCCTGCAGCGAAACCGCTCCGTCCGGCCGTCCTTCGCTCCAGGCGCAGCCGGCACTGGTGGTGGCCAGTGCCTGGAAGCCCTGCCGCTGCAGGTAGCGGGCACTGCCCACATCCCACGGGTTGGGCAGCACGAAGCAACCCTGCGCGTGCAGCTGGCGGAAAAACGCGCGCTTTTGCTGTGTGTCGGCATCGGGCGAGATCATGGAAGGGCTCCGGGCGGCAGACCTGCACCCTAGCCCGCCCAGCGGCCACGCTCAACGACAACGGGGCGCACCTGCATGAGGTGATGCCCCCTGCTTATTGGACGCTGTGGATGCGGGTGCCCGAGCGTGCTTGCCTGCCCACACGATGCCGCCACGGAGCCCTTCATGCACCCGGACCCGCAGACCCTCACCGACGCCGGCGATGATGACGCCCACTGGGCCGACCTGCTGTCGCCGGCACGGCGCCGCCTGATCGCTTCGGCGGGTCTGGCCGCTGGCGGCCTGGCCAGTGCCTCGACCGCCGCCGCAGCACCGCGCGGCAACGACGCGGTGAATACCACCGAGCCTGGCCGCCCCGGCTTCCGTGCCATCGTGCCGCCAGCACCGGAAGGGCGCAGCCCCTGGGGCCAGGCCACGGCCAGCGAACCGACCCCGCGCCCGGCCAGCGTGCGTCCCGGCGAGGCCACCCTGCCCGTGACCCCACGCGCCTACACCGACATCAAGAGCTATCACGCGCACATCTACTTCGACGAGGACAGCTTCGAGAAGGCTGCGCTGCTGCGGCGCTGGGCGGCCGAGCGCTTCCCGGTGGAGCTGGGCAACTGGAACCTGGAACCGCGCGGGCCGCACGTCACCCCGTCGTTCTACTTCGGCTTCACCAACGACCTGCTGCCGGTGCTGGTGCCCTGGCTGCAGCTCAACAGCCTGGGCCTGACCATCCTGATCCACCCCAATACCGGTGATGGCCGCGCCGACCACCTGTATTACGCGTTGTGGGTAAACCGCGCGCAGCCGGTGAATGCCTACAACTGGCCGGCACCGAAGCCTGGAGAACGGGAACCGCTGGAAGAGGTGTTCCCGAACGTGGTGCCGACGGTGCCGCTGGAGACGTGAGCGGGGGCGTGGCGGGGGGCAGTGGGTGGCGTGCGGCGCACCTTGGGCTGCCCCTCGGTGGGTGCGTAGCGTGCTACGTACCGAACGTCCTCCATCCACGCATCGCGTGGATCTATTGAATGGTGGCCTCATCCGCGCGTGGCGTGGATCTACTGCAGCACCACCCATGACAGCATCAGCCCTGCCCATGCCTGCCGCCATCGTCGGCCTACGTGCATGCATCCCCGGCCTGCGAGCCATTCAGCGCGCCTTGATCCAGCGCCCCCCATACGGCCACAAGCGCTCCGGCAGATTTCAAACGTTCGATTGAAACGCTGCAAACTTCGCCGAACTGGACAGCATCCGCCGGTTCCGCCAGACTGCCGCCCTTTCCCGTCTTCCGGATCCCATGGCGAAGCTGCTGGTCCTGCACGGCCCCAACCTCAACCTGCTCGGCACACGCGAGCCGGAGGTCTACGGCCACACCACGCTGGCCGACATCGACCAGGCCCTGGCCAGCCAGGCATCGGCCGCCGGACACGCGGTGGAGAGCCTGCAGTCCAATGCCGAGCACGTGCTGGTGGACCGCGTGCAGGCCGCACGCGACGACGGAACCGCTTTCATCCTGATCAACCCCGCCGCCTTCACCCACACCTCGGTTGCCCTGCGCGATGCGCTGGCCGCGGTGGCGGTGCCGTTCATCGAGATCCACCTGTCCAACCCGCATACCCGCGAACCGTTCCGCCAGCACAGCTACTTCAGTGACAAGGCGGTGGGCGTGGTGTGCGGCTTCGGTGCCGACAGCTACCGCTACGCGATGGACGCGGCGCTGCTGCGGGTATCCGCCACCTGATTGTCGACCCGGGCGCCCACGGCGCTCTCCTCACCTAGATAGAAACCAAAGAGGCCCTCATGGATCTGCGCAAAATCAAGAAGCTGATCGACCTGCTGGAAGAGTCGAACCTGGCTGAAATCGAAATCAAGGAAGGCGAAGAGTCGGTGCGCCTGTCGCGTGCCCCGGTGGCCGGCTATGCCGCCCCGGTCGCCGCCCCGGTGTACGCCGCTCCGGCCGCCCCGGCACCGCAGGCAATGCCGATGCAGTCGCCGACCGAAGCCTCCACCGGCGGTACCGCCAAGCCGGGCCCGGCACTGCCGGAAGGCCACGTGCTGCGCTCGCCGATGGTCGGCACCTTCTACGCGTCGTCCGCCCCGGACAAGCCGGCCTTCGTCACCGTTGGGCAGCAGGTCAAGGAAGGCGAGACCCTGGCCATCATCGAAGCAATGAAGATGTTCAACCCGATCGAAGCCGACAAGTCTGGCACCATCGTCGCCATCCTTGGCGAGAACGGCCAGCCGGTGGAATTCGACCAGCCGCTGTTCGTGATCGGCTGAGGGGCACGCCATGCTCGACAAAGTCGTCATCGCCAACCGAGGGGAGATCGCGCTGCGCATCCTGCGCGCGTGCCACACCCTCGGCATCCGCACGGTGGCCGTGCATTCCACGGTCGACCGCAACCTCAAGCATGTGGCCATGGCCGACGAGTCGGTCTGCATCGGCCCGGCGCCGTCGCCGCAGAGCTACCTCAACATTCCGGCGCTGATCGCCGCCGCTGAAGTCACCGACGCGCAGGCGATCCATCCCGGTTACGGCTTCCTGTCGGAGAACGCCGACTTCGCCGAGCGCGTGGAAGAATCCGGCTTCATCTTCATCGGCCCCAAGGCTGACACCATCCGCATGATGGGCGACAAGGTCGAAGCCATCCGCGCGATGAAGTCGGCCGGCGTGCCGTGCGTGCCCGGTTCGGGCGGCCCGCTGGGCGATGACATCGTCGCCAACACCAAGATCGCCCGTGAGATCGGCTACCCGGTCATCATCAAGGCGGCCGGTGGCGGTGGCGGTCGCGGCATGCGCGTGGTGCATGCCGAGGCCTCGTTGAAGACCTCGATCGAAACCACCAAGAGCGAGGCCAAGGCCGCGTTCGGCAATGGCGAGGTCTACATGGAGAAGTTCCTGGAGAACCCGCGCCACGTGGAAATCCAGGTGCTGGCCGACGGCCAGGGCAACGCCATCCACCTGGGTGAGCGCGACTGCTCGATGCAGCGCCGCCACCAGAAGGTGGTGGAAGAAGCGCCGGCACCGGGCATCACCGCCGAACAGCGCGAGCAGATCGGCAAGGTCTGCACCGAAGCCTGCGTGCGCATCGGCTACCGCGGCGCCGGCACCTTCGAGTTCCTGTACGAAGACGGCCGCTTCTACTTCATCGAGATGAACACCCGCATCCAGGTGGAACATCCGGTCACCGAAATGGTCACCGGCATCGACCTGGTGGCCGAGCAGCTGAAGATCGCCGCCGGACAGAAGCTGTCGATCAAGCAGAGCGACGTGGTGCTGACCGGCCACGCGATCGAGTGCCGCATCAACGCCGAAGACGCCGAGACCTTCGTGCCGAGCCCGGGCACCATCACCGGCTTCCATCCGCCGGGCGGCCCCGGCGTGCGCGTGGATACCCACATCTACAGTGGCTACCGCGTGCCGTCGAACTACGACTCGATGATCGGCAAGCTGATCGTGCACGGCCCGGACCGCGAAACCGCCATCGCCCGCATGCGGGTGGCGCTGAGCGAGATGGTGGTCGACGGCATCAAGACCAACATCGCCCTGCAGCAGCGGATCATGCGCGACAAGGGCTTCCAGGCCGGTGGCCAGAACATCCACTACCTGGAAAAGCGTCTTGCCGAGCGCAAGAACAAGCCGATCGCACTGACCTGATCGGCAGCAGGTACTGGACATGAAAAGGGCGGGGATATCCCCGCCCTTTTTCCATTGCCGTAGAGCCGAGCGTGGGCTCGGCTCTACGGCAGGTGCATCAGCGCTTGTCGGCAGCTTCGGCCGGGATCTGCGAATTCGCCAGCGGGCGTACACCATTGGGCGAGCTCGGGTCGACGATCACCATCGTCTCGGTGGACCCATCGGGCCACACCACCTGGAAGGTACTGCCTGCCGGCAACGATGCGAACGGCATGCCGCTCTGCGCGCGATAGACCGCAGCGACCTGGCTGGCACCCACGCGGCGCACATCTTCCTGCGCCTTCACCGTGGTCAGTTCCACTTTCGACAGATGCCGGTAACGATCTTCATAGGTGTCGATCATCAACAGCCCGACCGCGCCGGCCGAATAGGCCACGAACAGCGCCACCCAGAACCAGAACTTGGCCCCATGCAGGAATCGACGGTAGTTCATTGCCCGCCCCTCTTGCCAACCAATCGCTTGATCCACTGCTTCATTTTCCCCGCACCTTGCCGCGAAACCGCAGCGTCATACACGAAATCACGGAAATCCTGCGTCCCATCCTGCGAACAGATCCCTCCATTCGCGCAAAAACTGTTGACCAGCACGCTGTCGGCACCACACGGTAGACCGAGCTCGCAGGCCGCAACCCGCCACGCCAGTTCACTGAGCTGTTCACCCGCGACCAGGCCAGTGAGCGCCTGGTCGCCCGCCGCGCGCACGCCCATGCCCGGTGCAATGGCCATGAAGGCCTCCGGATCGCGCGATGTGCGCACCCGCTCGACCAGGTCACGGCGGTACTCGGGGCTGTCATTCAGCGGCTCGCCTTCGGCAAACAGCGATGCTTCCGCTGCGAGGTTGCCCTGCGTGGCCGCCTTGCGGCGCTCGGCCAGCACCAGCGCGGACCCCAGCTTGTCGCCCGGCACGAAGCCGCCACAACGCTGCGCCACGCGCTCGCGCGCCTGCACCATCGCCGGTGCAGCGGTCAGGCCCAGCCCGGCCAGCACATTGTTGTCCAACCGATAACCGCCCGGATCGATGGCGTACTGCGCGCAGTAGTCGTAGACCCGGCTGAGCATCCAGCGCGCCTCGTGATTGCCGTCGTCGGCCTGCACGCGCAGGCGCTGCGCGTAGGCGTACAGATCGGTCGCATCCTCGATGTCCGCGCGCAGGTCCAGCGGCAGGCCCGAAGGCAGCGCGTTGCCGCGCTCGAACGCCGCCAGGCGACGCGCCAACGCTTCCGGCACGACCGGCAGGGGCGCCGCAACCTGCGCCGTCGGCAGTTCGCCTGCGGTCACCGGTACCGACCCGGCATGGCCGCTGGCCCGATACCCGGCCACGCCCAGCACGGCCACCGCCGGCAGCACGAGCAACCAGGTTTTCAGGGTCGGAGCAAAGGCCATTGGCGGCAGTGAGCGTTCATGGCGCACAGGAAAGCAGCAAGTTTAGCAAGGCCCGCCAGGCCTGTCTGAATCGGTTCCGTTCATCTCCAAGCGGCATCTCAGGCAATACGGAGACGCTCCGATGGTCTAGCATGGCCCCCTTTCCCGCGATTGCCCCCACCGCCATGCCGTTCCTGGAACTGACCCTGCGTTGCACCGAAGCTACCCAGCCCCGCTATGAGAATGCGCTGGAGGATGTCGGCGCACTGGCCGTCACGCTGCTTGATGCCGAGGCCGATACCAGCAACGAACAGGCCATTCTCGAGCCGGGCGTGGGCGAGACCCCGCTATGGGACACCCTGGTGCTGAGCGCGCTGTTTCCCGCCGACAGCAACGCGTTGCTGCTGCTGGCCGCGCTGGAAGCATTCGACCCGGAACTTGACTGGAGCAGCGGCAGTTTCCGCGCGGTTGAGGACGAGGACTGGGAACGCGCCTGGCTGGACCAGTTCCAGCCGATGGCTTTCGGCAGCCGCACCTGGATCGTGCCGTGGAACCATGAACTGCCGGAGGCCGCACAGGCTGCAGACGCCGCCGTGGTGCGGCTGGACCCGGGCCTGGCGTTCGGCTCGGGCACCCACCCGACCACCGCGCTCTGCCTGCGCTGGCTGGACCAGCTGGCCGTGGATGGCCTGCTGCAGGGCCAGCGCGTGCTCGACTTCGGCTGCGGCTCCGGCATCCTTGCGCTTGCCGCGCTGAAGCTGGGCGCCGCTGAGGCCATCGGCGTGGACAACGATCCGCAGGCCCTGGTCGCCACCGCCGACAATGCCGAGCGCAACGGCGAACAGGCGCGCATGCACGTGTACCTGCCGCCGGACGAACCGGTCGCCACCTACCCGATCGTGGTCGCCAACATCCTCGCCTCGGCACTGGACGCGTTGGCCGAGCTGCTGGCCGCGCGCGTGGCTGCCGGCGGCCGTATTGCCCTGTCCGGCATCCTGCACGGCCAGGAAGGTGAACTGCTGCAGCGCTATGCCGAATGGTTCGACGACCTGCAGGCGACCCAGGATGGCGACTGGATGCGCATCACCGGCGTGCGCCGCGCCTGATCGTGGTTGAATGACTGCTGGATCCGAGCCCGCACCCTGAGCATGTCCGAGCCGAACCCACCGCGACGCCCTCTGGCAACCTTCCTGCGCACCGCCCCGGAAGGTTCGCCCGTGCCTGCGACCGATGCGCGCACGCAGGAACCAGAAGAACACGCGTCGCCTGCCATGCAGGTGCCAGCCGGGCCCGCCGAAGCGGCGCATGTGGCGGCAGAGATGCAGCACGACGATGCGCCTGTCATCGTTGATGACATTGCGGCCATCGCGTCGGCACCGGTTGCAGTGCCGGCGACGACGGCCGCCGTTGACGCGCCGAGTTTCCTTGGCAGTGCGCGCCCCCGCGGCCTGCCGGCACCGCGCTGGCACTGGCTGCTGGTTGCAGGGCTGGCGCTGCTGCTGGTGCTGCAGAGCCTGCTGGCCGACCGTGCGCGGCTGGCCGCCGACGCTGGCAACCGTGCTTGGCTGGGCACGCTCTGCGGCCTCCTGCGCTGCAGCCTGCCGGCCTGGCATGAACCCACTGCCTTTACCATGACCAGCCGCGAGATCCGGCCGCTGCCCGGCCAGGCCGGCGTGCTGCAGGTGCAGGCCAGCATCCGCAACGACGCACGCTGGGCACAGGCCTGGCCGGACCTGCGCCTGTCACTGTCCGATGCTGATGGCCGGGTGATCGGCAGCGGTGTGTTCACGCCTGCGCAGTACCTTGGCGAGAACCCCGGCGCCGCGCTGCTGGAACCGGGCCAGAGCGCGCGCGTCGCCTTCCGTGTGCAGGAGCCCGCCGCATCCACCGTCGCATTCACCTTCGACTTCCTCTGAACGTGAAAAGGCGACCGGCCGTGGCAGGCCGGGCACGCTCGCGCTAGACTGGCCGCCACCACCTCGTCCGGCCGCGCGCACCGCGCGCACGGGCCCACCGAATCGGGAACCCCCTTGAACGCTGTCCTCTCTCGTCCTGACAACAGTCGTGGCGCTCCCCGGCCACCGCTGCGTGAACATGTCGCCCAATCCGTGCGCCGTTACCTGCGTGACCTCGATGGCTGCGACGCGGACGATGTCTACGAGATCGTGCTGCGCGAGATGGAGATCCCGCTGTTCGTGGAAGTGCTCAACCACTGCGAAGGCAACCAGAGCCGCGCCGCCGCGATGCTGGGCATCCACCGTGCCACCCTGCGCAAGAAGCTGAAGGAATACGGCATCAGCGCGTAAGCGCGCACGGGTAGTGCCGGCCGCTGGCCGGCAACCCCACGAACGATGGCAGGATGTTGCAGTTGCCGGCCAGCGGCCGGCACTACCGGTAGATCCACGCCATGCGTGGATGGAAGCCCGGCAGAATCAACCGCCGCCGCCCGCCTTCCAGTAATACCGCACCACGTGGAAGAACACCGGCGCGGCGAAGCACACCGAATCCAGCCGGTCGAGCATGCCGCCATGGCCCTCGATCATGTGGCCCCAGTCCTTGATGCCCCGGTCACGCTTGATCGCCGACATCACCAGGCCGCCCCAGAACCCCATCAGGTTGATCAGCAGCGACAGGCCGAACGCCTGCAGCGGCGTGAACGGGGTGATCCACCACAGCGCCGCGCCCAGTGCGCTGGCACTCAGCACGCCGCCGACGAAGCCCTCCACCGTCTTTGACGGCGACAGCTTCGGCGCGATCAGGTGCTTGCCCAACAACTTGCCCCAGATGTACTGCAGCACGTCCGAGGACTGCACCACGATCACCAGGAAAGCAAACAGCAGCACGTTGCGCGAGGGGTCATGGCCCGGCACGTGCAGGTTCAGCAGCAGCGGCACGTGCGAGATGCAGAACACGCAGATCATCAGCCCCCACTGCACCTTCGCCGTGCGCTCCAGGTAGTGCGTGGTATCGCCGCCGATGGTCGACAGGATCGGCAGGAACAGGAACGCATAGACCGGAATCAGCAGCGTGTACATGCCGTACCAGTCGATCCACACCAGGTAGTACTGCCACGGCAGCACGATGTAGAACGCGGCCAGCAGCGCGTAGTAATCGCCTGAGCGGGTCGGCGCCAGGGTGATGAACTCGCGCAGTGCGAACAGCGAGATGATCGCGAACAGCACGATCACCCCGGCGCGGCCGAAGAACAGCGCCAGCCCGACCACGATCGCCATTACCCACCACGCGCGGATGCGCGACACCAGGTTGGCGATGACCGCGCTGGGCCGGCCGCGCTGGCGCCATCGCAGCGTTTCGGCCACCAGCGTGGCCAGTACCAGCACCGCACCGACGCCAGCGAACAGCAGGCCGGTCTGCTGGCCCACGCTCTGCGCTGCCAGGTCGCCGGACACATCGATCAGGAAACTCATGCGCGCCCCCCGTTCGGCGCCAGGTCCAGCAGCGCCTGCCGGCTGCGGGCCAGGAAGGCCGCCTTGTCCTCGTCGGCCTGCAGCCGCAGCGGCGTACCGAAGGTGGCCGTGCACAGCAGCGGCAGCGGCAGGAACCGGCCCTTGGGCATCACCCGCTTCAGGTTGTCGATCCACACCGGCACGAATTCCAGCTCCGGCCGTTGCCGTGCCAGGTGATAGATGCCGCTCTTGAACGGCAGCAGCGGCTCATCGCCCACGTTGCGGGTACCTTCCGGAAACAGGATCAGCGAGCAGTCTTCGTCCACCGCGTCACGCAGGGCCTGCAGCGGATCCTGCTGGCGATGGCCGGCCTCGCGCTCGACCAGCACGCCGTTGAACACCGCATCGATCAGGTAGCGACGCAAGCCGTCGCGCTGCCAGTATTCGGCCGCGGCAACTGGCCGCACCTGGCGCCGCAACGCAGGCGGCATCGACGACCAGATCAGCACGAAGTCGCCATGGCTGGCGTGGTTGCCGTAGTACACACGGCGCTCGCTGGACGGCGCGCAACCGATCCACAACGCGCGGGCACCGGTCACTACATGGATCGCACCACTGCAGGCGCGGGCAATCAGTTCGGCGAACATTGGTCCCTCCCGTTCACGTCTGCGGCCACAACACGGCCAGCACCAGCAGTGCGAACTGCACCGCTGTCAGCAGGTACTGGCGCAGCAGCAGGCGACGCATGCCGGCCCAGCGCGCGTCCCAGCCCCGCAGGGGCGCATCGGGCGACGCGCGGCGCAGGCCGCTGTCCTGCAGCAGCTGATCAGTGCGGCGCGCGGCGGCATCGCCGTCCAGGCGCTCATCGCGCAGCAGCTGCAGCAGGCTGGCGTCCAGCGCAACCCGCCACGCGTGGTACGCCTGGGCCACCCCTGCAGACATGCTGGCCAGCAGCAACCCTGCAGCGATCATCGCCAGGCCCGGCTCGGTGCCGAGCAGCAGCAATGCCACCAGCAGCAGCCCCAGCGACAGGCATGCCGGCCAACGCCCCTGCCGCAGCAGCAGCTGCATGGTCGCCAGATCGGGAACCGTGCTCATGCGCGCACTCCTGCCGCGTCGGTGATGGCACGCAGATGGGCCGTACCCAGCACGATGCCAGGGCGCGCAGCACGCACGATCGCCACCGCCGCGTCCGCATCGGCCGCACGACCGCTGCGCAGCAGCCAGGTGGCCACGCTGGCGGCGCTGCGCGAATAGCCCAGCGCACAGCACACCAGCAACGGTCCGTGCGCATGCAGGCGCTCGATGGCCTCGGCCGCTTCGCGCAGCTGTTCCGGTGCAGGGACCACCAGGTCCAGCATCGGCACGCTGGCATACGCGGCGCCCTGCGCGCGACAGGACAGCTCGGCACAGGCATCGACCACGCCCACCAGGGGGGCCGGCAATGCCTCAGAGGGAATGCGCCCCAGCCACACACCGTCCATCACCGGCACCGGCTGCGGCGCACGCCGCGTCCACAGCCGCGAGTTGATCCAGGCAGCGCCCAGGTACGGTGCCAGCAGCCATCGCGCGGCCATCGTCAGGCGGCCATCGGCGCGCTTCTGGAACACCGCTGTACCCAGCCCGGCATAGGCCAGCGCCACCAGCAGCAACGACGTCACCGGCCACAGCAGCCACAACGCGGCGCCACGCAGAAGCACCACCGGCACCAGCAATACGGCGGCCCCCAACAGGTACAACGCTGCCAATCGCCAACGCCTCGCATCACGCGCGGTGTGCCAGGCCCGCAATGGTGGCGTGCCCTGCTCCGGCCACAGCCAGACGCACAGCCAACCGGCCAGCAGGCCGGTCGGGATATCGATGAAATGGTGCTGGAACGTGGTCAGCACCGAGACGCCGATCAGCAGTGCCCACACATGCAGTAGCCCGCGCCACACGCCATGCAGGTACTGCGCGAACTTCACCCACAGCACGATCAACAACACGATGTGCAGCGACGGCGCCTGGTTGAACGGCCTGTCGAAGCCCAGCAGCACATCGAACAGCCAGCCGAACACACCCCCGATCTCCGGACGCTCGAAGCTGAAGCGCAGCGGCCACAGCAGAAAACAGGTGACCGCGATGACCTGCGCACTGAACAGTCGCAGCGCATGCCGGTCCAGTTCCAGCCGACGCCGGCACAGGAAGAACGAGATCGCGTAGAACAGATCGATCGACCAGTACGGCACGATCGTCCACGGCACGAACGGGATGCGTGTCTCCCACGCGAACGCCATCACCGGCAGGGTGGCGTGGCGGCCGGCCATCCAGTTGGCGAAGCCATAGCTTGCGAAGAAGAACGGACCCAGCAGGGCCAGCCACAGCAGGGCGCGCCGCCAGGGGCGCCCTTCCGCGGCCAGCGGGGTTGCGGCGAGCGTCGCCATCACGCGGTCCGGCGCGCCAGCGACACGGTGAAGATGCCGAAGTCGTCGATGCGCTGCGCCACCTTCTCGAAACCGGCCAGGCGCACCAGCTCATCCATCTCCTGCTGGGTACGGCGACGCATCACCCACGCCGCGCCACCGCGATGGCTGGTCAAGGCGCGGGCGATGAATTCCAGCTGCGGGTGCCAGGGTTGGCCGGTGTAGGCCAGGTAGCCGCCCACCGGCACCGTTGCGGCGATACCCTGCAGCGAGCGCAGCACGGCGTCGTTGTCGGGGAACAGTTCGTACAGGCCCGAGACCACCGCCAGTGTCGGTACTGGATCGACCTTGGCCAGTTGCGCCGGATCGAACGCATCGCCCTGCTCGAAGCGGGCGATGTCGGCCGCACCGAGGCGCTCGATCAACGCTTGGCCCTGGGTCACGTTCAGATCGCTGAAATCACGCAGCACGATACGGTCGGCGCGCTGTTCGCCCTGGCCCAGCGCTTCCAGCACATACCGGCCATGGCCGGCGGCCACGTCCAGCACACGCACCGGCGTGCCCTGCCCGCGCAGGCGCTGGGCAGCGTCGCGCAGCAGTTCCTGCAGGTGCTGGCCGCGCACGCGGATGCCACGCCAGCCGATTGCATCCAGGTAGTTGCGGTCGACCATCCGCCCCAATGGGCCCTTGCCGCGCGCCTCATTCCGGTAGATGTAGTCCAGCGTGCTACCGGAATCGAAACCGGTCCGCAGGCCCAGCGCGATGCCTTCGGACAGCGTGCCGCCGAAGCGCAGGCCGCCACGCACCACGCGCCAGCGCAGGTCGGCCAGGCTGTTGCGCTCCGGTGGCCAGGCCAGGATCTCGGATTCTTCGAAGGTTGGCCCGTGACGGTGCGCGTCGCGGCGTGACAGCTCGCGCAGCGGCTCGGCAAAACGCGCCTGGATGAAGCTGCGGATGCGCGCCAGTGCTGGTGCACGATCGCGCTCGCCCAGCGTGTCGTGGAAGAAGCCCGGCAGATGCACACGCTCCTTGATCGGGCTGGACAGGCGCTCGTAGAAGCGGTCCTGCGGGCCACGGTGCACGACGAAATCCGAGCCGGACACCAGCAGCTGCACCGGTACGCTGATTGCCTGCGCATCGGCCACGATGCGGTCGGCCGCCTCGTACAGGCCCAGCAGCACGCGCACCGAAATCGGCCGGGTAATCAGCGGGTCGGTGCGGTAGCTTTCCGCCCGCGCCGGATCGTGGGTCAGCCACTGCGGCTTGACGTAGCTGTTGACGAAGAAGTTGCCACGCAGCTTCTGCATCAAGGCCAGGCCCGGCCGCGCGAACGGCACGTACAGCTTCACCTTGAACGCCGGCGAGGCCATGACCAGCGCGCGCAGGCGTGGCGCGTAGTCGTGCACCCAGGTCGCGGCGACCACCGCCCCTACGCTCTGCGCGATCACCACGATGTCTTCCACCGCAATGCCGTGCTCGGCGCCGATGTGGGCGATGAAACTGTCCAGATCACGCACCAGCGCCGGGAAGCCCGGTGCATCGCCCCGTGCGCCCGGCGAACGGCCATTGCCGCGCGCGTCCCAGGCGAAGAAGGCGGTGTCGGGCAGGTCCAGCTCATCGACCAGGTGGGTGACCCGGCCGGAGTGCTCATGGCCGCGGTGCAGCAGCACGATGGCCTTGGTGGCCGGCGTTGCGGTGGTGCCCGCCCAGTACCGGTAGAACAGCGGTACCTGGTCGAAGCTGTGGAATTCCCGTTCCTGCGCCTGACGCATGCAATCTCCTGATTGTCTTCTTGTATCTGCTTGATTAATTCGGCGAAACCGCTGCTTCCCGCAGTCCCCGACGGACGCGGTTGACCATCGTCAGCACGCACAGCACCGCCATGACCGCGGCCACGCCAGTGACCGTCATCGCGCCAACCCACTCGAACGCCAGCAGCAGGCCCAGCGCACCGATCACGAACGCGCGGTCGCTCTTGCCCATCGGGCCGTCGTAGCGGCGGCTGGCACCGACCATCAGCCCCAGCACCCCGGCGTACTCGCTCAGGGCCGCGGTCCAGGCCAGCAGCCACAGCATCTCGGGGCGCACGCCCGGCACGCTGAGCAGGCTCAGGTACAGCGCCGCGTCGGCGATTACATCGCACAGCTCATTCAGATAGGCGCCCAGCCGCGACTGCTGGCCGAACTCGCGGGCCAGCATGCCGTCCACGGCGTTGAGCGCCATGCGCAGCAGCATCCACAGTGGCAGCAGCAGGTACAGCAGGGGCTGGGCCGGCGCGCAGCACCAGACGGCGGCAGCCACCAGCAGCGAGACCACGGCAGCGGCCACGGTCACCGTATTGGCAGTGATCCCCATGCGGTACAGGCCGCGTACGGCTGGACGCAACAGGTCCTGGAAACGTCCTTTCAATGCATAGATCGACATGATCCGTACCCGCTGATCCTTGGCAGTGCGGGCACAGCCTACCCCATCGTTGGCAGATTCCGACAACCCTGCTCTGGTCCGCAGGCCAGCCCCCGGATCGGGCCGGATCGGTGTGCCCGACCCGGCCTTGCGTCGATCGCCACGGCAAATTACCCCTTCCAGCGCCCGCCACCGGCCCCCACCGCCTACAATATCGGCCCCGCTCCGCTGCCGATTCTGTCCCATGACTGCCGATCTGTTGCCCGTCCGCCGGGCCCTCCTCTCCGTTTCCGACAAGACCGGCCTGGTCGAGCTGGCCACTGCGCTGGCCGCACGCGGCGTGGAGCTGCTGTCCACCGGCGGCACCGCCAAGGCGATCCGCGATGCGGGCCTGGCCGTGAAGGACGTGGCCGACGTCACCGGTTTCCCGGAAATGATGGACGGCCGGGTCAAGACCCTGCACCCGATGGTGCACGGCGGCCTGCTGGGCCGTTCCGGCCTGGATGATGCGGTGATGGCTGAGCACGGCATCGGTGCCATCGACCTGCTGGTGCTGAACCTGTACCCGTTCGAATCGGTCACCGCCAAGGCCGACTGCACCCTGGCCGACGCGGTGGAGAACATCGACATCGGCGGCCCGGCCATGCTGCGTTCGGCGGCCAAGAACTTCGCCCGCGTGGCAGTGGCCACCGACCCCTCGCAGTACGCCGAGCTGCTGGCCTCGCTGGACGCCAACGACGGCCAGCTGTCGGCCAGCACCCGCTTCGCCTTCTCGGTGGCTGCGTTCAACCGCGTCGCCCAGTACGACGCGGCCATCAGCAACTACCTGTCGGCGGTCACCGCCACCGACGCCGCCGTGCCGGCGCGTGCCGAGTACCCGGCGCAGATGAATTCCACCTTCGTGAAGGTGATGGACCTGCGCTACGGCGAAAACCCGCACCAGAGCGGCGCGTTCTACCGCGACCTGTACCCGGTGCCGGGCACCCTGGCCACGTTCCAGCAGCTGCAGGGCAAGGAACTGAGCTACAACAACCTGGCCGACGCCGATGCGGCGTGGGAATGCGTGCGCCAGTTCGATGCGCCGGCCTGCGTCATCGTCAAGCACGCCAATCCGTGCGGCGTGGCGGTTGGCGCCGGCAACGGCGATGCCTACGAGCTGGCCTACGCCACCGACCCGACCAGCGCCTTCGGCGGCATCATTGCCTTCAACAAGCCGCTGGATGCGGCCACTGCAAAGGTCATCCTCGACCGCCAGTTCGTTGAGGTGCTGATTGCCCCGGATTACGAGCCGGCCGCGCTGGAATACGCACAGAAGAAGGCCAACGTGCGCGTGCTGCGCATCCCGCACGGTGATGGCCTGAACAACTTCGACAGCAAGCGCGTCGGCTCGGGCCTGCTGCTGCAGTCCTCGGACAACCGCGGCATGACCCGCGACGAACTGAAGGTGGTCAGCAAGCTGGCACCGACCGACAAGCAGTTCACCGACCTGCTGTTCGCCTGGAAGGTGGCCAAGTTCGTGAAGTCCAACGCGATTGTGTACGCCAAGGACAACCGCACGATTGGCGTGGGCGCCGGGCAGATGAGCCGCGTCTATTCCGCGCGCATCGCCGGCATCAAGGCGGCCGATGCAAACCTGGTGGTCGAGGGTTCGGTGATGGCTTCCGATGCGTTCTTCCCGTTCCGCGACGGCATCGACGCCGCTGCTGCCGCCGGCATCAAGGCGGTCATCCAGCCGGGCGGTTCGATGCGCGATGCCGAAGTGATCGCCGCCGCCGACGAACATGGCCTGGCGATGGTGTTCACCGGCGTGCGCCACTTCCGCCACTGATCCGCATCACGAAGCCGGGCTCTGCCCGGCTTATCTCTTCCGTACCCGAGAACCCTGTCCCATGAAGATCCTCGTCATCGGCTCTGGCGGCCGCGAACACGCCCTGGCATGGAAGCTGGCCCAGTCCTCCCGTGTCACCGAAGTGATCGTGGCACCCGGCAACGCCGGCACCGCCAGCGAAGACAAGTGCCGCAACGTGGCGGTGAAAGTCACCGATATCGACGGTCTGCTGGCGCTGGCCCAGGCTGAAGGCGTGGCACTGGCCGTGGTCGGCCCTGAAGTACCGCTGGTGGCTGGCGTGGTAGACCGCTTCCGCGCCGCCGGCCTGCGCATCTTCGGGCCGACCGCCGCCGCCGCGCAGCTGGAAGGCAGCAAGGCCTACGCCAAGGACTTCCTGGCCCGCCACAACATCCCCACCGCGTTCTACGCCGTGCACACCGACGTGGACGCCGCCCTGGCCTACATCCGCGAGAAGGGCGCGCCGATCGTGGTCAAGGCCGATGGCCTGGCCGCCGGCAAGGGCGTGATCGTGGCGATGACCCTGGCCGAAGCCGAGGACGCGGTACGTGACATGCTCTCGGGCAACGCGTTCGGCGATGCCGGTGCGCGCGTGGTCATCGAGGAGTTCCTCGACGGCGAGGAAGCCAGCTTCATTTCGATGGTGGACGGCGTGCATGCGCTGCCGATGGCCACCTCGCAGGACCACAAGCGCGTCGGCGACGGCGATACCGGCCCGAACACCGGCGGCATGGGCGCCTATTCGCCGGCCCCGGTGGTGACGCCGGAGGTGCATGCACGGGTGATGCGCGAGGTGGTGAACCCCACCGTGCAGGGCATGATCGCCGACGGCATCCCGTTCACCGGCTTCCTCTACGCCGGCCTGATGATCGATGCCAGTGGCGCGCCGAAGGTGATCGAATTCAACGTGCGCTTTGGCGACCCGGAAACGCAGCCAGTGATGCTGCGCCTGCAGTCGGACCTGGTCGAGCTGGTGGAAGCTGCCATCGATGGCCGCCTGGACCAGGTCGAAGCGCAGTGGGACGTGCGCCCGTCGCTGGGCGTGGTGCTGGCGGCCAGGCCGTACCCGGAAGCGCCGATCACCGGTGACGTGATTTCCGGCCTGGACGACGTGCCGGCCAGTGCCAAGGTGTTCCATGCGGGGACTGCATTGGACGCGCAGGGCCACGTGGTCAGTGCCGGCGGTCGCGTGCTGTGCGTGGCCGCACTGGGCGACAGCGTGCGCGACGCGCAGGCCACTGCCTATGCCGGGGTGGCCAAGGTGACCTGGGCCAACGAGTTCCACCGCAACGACATTGGTTGGCGCGCGATCGCACGCGAGGGGTGAGGCCTGGTAGATCCACCACGCAGCCTCCTGCATGGAACCAGATCACGGATTCTGGGAGTTTTCACCGTCCTCGGCATGGAAGCCGGGACGGTGCGCTTCGGGAAGAGGCGACGCACATCAAGCGAAGGAAATTACGCTGAGTGAATCCGCTATTTCGCCGAGTCAAGATAACGTTTCCAGTTCTCGAAGAGACGCGCAACATTCTGCTCATGTGAGTGCGCAGTCGGATCATACCCATCAGAAGCTGGCATGTACCTGACAAAGCTCTCCAGAGACTCCGGGTAATCAAAATCAGCGTAGATCCTCTCAACCTCTCCGAGCGGATCAGCAATCTCATCGCGCTTGGCGTAAGCGTCCGCGAGAAATGCAACAAGCCATCTTCTGAGAATCTCATCCTCGTTTGAGTTCTTATCGAATGCCGCCAACTGCGCAGCTACGCTATTACGCTCATCGGGAAAAGCCCCTTCAAGTCTTTCAATCAAGGCGTTCAGATTGAACTTCTCTTCCAGTTCCTTCTGCTCCGACGCGCAGTGCTTCACAACCTCAAAGTCAATCAGATGGCGCCCCAGTGCCCACGCCACCTCGGTCTGACTCCAGGGTCCATAGGGCTGAATACAGTCATACGTTCTCATGTAGACACTCACTTCTTGTTTGGTATTCCGTTCATGCTGCCACCTTCCACAAATCTTTGATGGGTCAAGTCGCCAGCCTTGTCGACTATGTATTCAAATCGACCGGCCTTTCCATTGAGTTCACCTGGCAGCTGAGTCAGAGTGCGGACCACGCCGTCACCCCCTGTCAATGGAGTATGAACACCCGCTTCTGCAGCGGTCTCTCGCATGAAGGTCGCCGAATTGTGCCCAGCGTCGGCTTTGAGTGCACTTCCCACAGGTCGGGAATTCAAAAGTGCCCGACCTTCAACACTCAGAACTTTGGATGCCGCCACACCTGCTCCACCGGCACCTGTAACTCCTGCGATATCAGCAGCGATACTGGTAGCTGCTGATACGACACTTGGATTGGCCATCGCAACCATGCCAGCTTCGATCAGCACTGGGGCAGCCATTGCCGCTGTAACAGCGATTGCGGCCGGTCTCATCGGCTCGTATACGGCGCCATTTCCGGCAGCAATATCCCTCCGATGCCGCTCAACGAATCGCTCTGCGGCCTGCCTTCCATCCGCATCGACGAACCTGTAGGGATTCCCGTTCGCGTACCGATACCTATTGAACTGCTCAACTGGCTTTTGGTGAGCGGTGACTGGGTCCACTGACAAAAACACACCCAGTTGTGGATCCATGTAGCGCTGTTGCATGTAGCTCAGCCCTGTGGCCGAGTCGCTCACATGTCCGGCGTACCCAGGTCCATCCGTGACCTGACCGCCTACCACGGCCCCGTAGGGCTCGTAGTCATATCGTTTGATGACGTTGCCGTTGGCATCGCTTTCGGCCACAACCGAGCCGAGGGCATCAGTGTGAATGTATGTGATCGTTGTCTGGGCGATTGCGGATGGTGACAGGCCAAGGCCCATCAGCAGCAAGCAGCACAGCCAGGCGCCTATAACACCAAGCTTGCGAGTTCGATCTTCAAATGCCCCGAAGCGGGTCGACACACCGCCTGCAGTTCCCCCGAACCTGCGCATCATTCCAATCCATGAAAGAGCCTTGAAGCAAGGCTTGGCATTCATAGCACAGGAAGGCAGTCATCGGAGTCCAACTCCAGGACTGAGGCCAAAATGACCATTCTGAATTGGACCAGGCCCTGGGCTATAAACCTCGCGAGGGATTGAACGGCCACCGGAAGCGCATGACTGCCAGCCATGGGCTGGTACTACTGAATCCGCCGATCAGCGGCCGGCATTACCAACTGCCATGCTGGCCAAACGAAAAGCCCCGACCAACGCCGGGGCTTTTCATCAGAACGCGTTCCGGAAATAGGAACCGAACCTAAGATCTATGCCTTACGCGGTGAACAGCGCCTTCATCTTCTTCAGCGCGTTCGCCTCAACCTGGCGGATGCGCTCGGCGGACACGCCGTACTCGTCGGCCAGCTCCTGCAGCGTCACCTTGCTGTCGGCGTCCAGCCAGCGACGGCGGATGATGTCGCGCGAGCGGGCATCCAGTTCGGCCAGGCCTTCGCGCAGCAGCTGCATCTGGTTGTCTTCGCTGTCCTCGCGCTCGTAGGCCATCGACGGGTCTTCGTCATCGGCAACCAGGAACGCAGCCGGCGACGGCGGTGCGTGTTCGTTGTCCTCGTCGGTCGGCGCGTCGAAACCGATATCGCGGCCGGACAGGCGCGACTCCATTTCCATGACCTCGCGCTCGGACACGTTCAGGTCCTTGGCCACCGCGCTCACTTCCGCCGCGTTCATCCAGCCCAGGCGCGTCTTCGACTTGCGCAGGTTGAAGAACAGCTTGCGCTGCGCCTTGGTGGTGGCGACCTTCACGATGCGCCAGTTCTTCAGGATGAACTCGTGCATCTCTGCACGGATCCAGTGCACGGCGAAGGAGACCAGGCGCACGCCCATGTCCGGGTCGAAGCGCTTGACCGCCTTCATCAGGCCGATGTTGCCTTCCTGGATCAGATCGCCCAGGGCAAGGCCGTAGCCGTTGTAACCGCGGGCCACGTGCACCACGAAGCGCAGGTGCGAGTGCACCAGCTCGCGGGCGGCGTCCAGATCGTTGCCGTCGCGGAAGCGACGGGCCAGGTCCTGTTCGTCATCGACCGACAGCACCGGGATCTGGTGCACGGCACCGATGTAGGCGTCCAGCGAACCGAGCGCACTGGGAATCGGGAGATTGTTTGCCACAAGGGCAGTAGAGGTGTTCTGGCTCATAGGCACCCATCTTAGCAGTCCGGGATTTGGACTGCTAAAGGAGGAAAAAGTTCCAGCATCCTATTGATGCAACACTGGTCCCAAACAGAGCCCTACCGTAGCGCGATTTGATGACAGTGGCGAGCGCGCTTTTCGGGATTCACAATCCCTTGGAATTCAAGCGATTACCTGCCGGAAACCGGCCGATTCCGGTCAAGCGGAGCTGAACGGGCCGTTCTGGAGGCCCATTCAGGCCAGGGAACGTTGTCCGGCGTTCAGGCCCGGCCGCCAGCCGGCGCTCAGAGCACCGAGCGCGGCGGCAGCGACCAGTCGATCGGGGCTTGGCCGCGACGCTGCAGGTACTCGTTGGCCATCGAGAAATGGCGGCAGCCGAGGAAGCCACGATGGGCCGACAGCGGCGACGGATGCGGGGCCTTCAGAACGCGATGGCGACGGGTATCAATGACCTTGCCCTTCTGCTGCGCGTAGGCACCCCAGAGCATGAACACCAAGCCTTCGCGTTCGCGGTTGAGCACGTCCACCACGTGATCGGTGAAGCCTTCCCAGCCACGGCCCTGGTGTGCGCCGGCCTTGCCCTCCTCCACCGTCAACACGGCATTGAGCAGCAGCACGCCGCGCTGCGCCCACGGGATCAGGCAGCCGTGGTCCGGGCGCGGGATACCGAGATCGCTCTCGATTTCCTTGTAGATGTTCAGCAGCGACGGCGGCACCGGCACGCCCGGCGGCACCGAGAAACTCAGGCCATGCGCCTGGCCACGGCCGTGGTACGGGTCCTGGCCGAGGATCACCACCTTCACCTGCTCGAATGGCGTGGCGTCGAACGCGGCGAAGATCTGCGGGCCGGGCGGGAATACCGCCGCGCCACTGGCCTTGCGCTGGCGCAGGAAGCTGGACAGCTCGCGCATCTGCGGCTGCAGGAGGTAATCGCCGACATGCTGCTTCCAGCTCGGTTCCAGCTGGATCGTCGAGGTGTCCGCTACTTCATCAATCATTGCACCACTTCATCGAATCAGGGGTCCATCGTTCAACCGGGCCAGGCGCAACTGGAACAGCACCTTGGTGACCAGCAGCCGTTCTTCGATCGGCTTGAGTACCAGGTCGTTGGCGCCGGACTGCAGCAGCCCGGTCTGGTTGTGCGGGTTGCCGTCGCCGGTCATCACCAGCACCGGCAGGCGGCGCTTGCCGTAACCGAAGTCCACGCGCACGCGCTGCACCACGTCGCGGCCGCTCAGTTCGCCCTTCAGGGTGACGTCGGTCAGCACCAGGTCGATGCGATGGCGGCTGCGGCCCAGCGACTCGGCGGTGAGCAGGGTGAACGCCTCTTCGGCGCTGACCACGTGCAGCACGTTCAACTGCTGGCGTTCGAGCATGCGCTTGGTGGCCTCGGCCACCACGCGGCTGTCCTCGATGTAGAGGATGGTCGCGCCGGGAATGGTCTGCGGCTGCACATAGCCGCGGATGAAGGTCGCCAGCGCCTCGTGGCCCAGCGCCTTGTCGAAATAGTCGGTGACGTACTCGGTGAAACGACGCTGCTCCAGATGCTGCTGGGCATCGCCGGACACCACGATCACCGGCACGTAGGCCTGGCCGGCCGCTTCGCGGATCATCCGCGCCAGCGCCAGGCCGTCGCCATCACGCAGGGTCAGCGAGGTGGTCACCAGGTCCACCGGGCCCTGCGCCAGCGCCTGCTGCGCATCCTCGATGCTGTCGCAGCCAATCACCTCCACGCCCGGCAGGTCGCGCTGCAGGACGTCGGCGATCAGCTTGCGGACCAGCTTCGAGCCATCGACCACCATCACCCGCGTCGCGGGCCCTTCAAGGTGCTTCAGCGCTTGCGGTTGCATGCCGGTCTCAGGTGTCGGTCGGTCGGGTCTGGCGCAGGAAGTGGCCGGTGACCAGCCACGCACCCAGCCAGCCCAGCAGCAGCGTGCCGAGCAGGACCAGGCCACCGTGCAGCAGGTCCAGGCCGTGCAGCACGAACGGGCTGCCGTAGCTGCGCGAGAGTTCGGCCAGCGGCACGCGCAGCGCGGCACCGGCGGCGCCGATCAGGGCCAGCGCAACCGCGCCGGCGCCCAGGCCATACCACGCACCCAGGTACAGGAACGGGCGGCGGATGAAGCCATCACTGGCGCCGAGCAGCTGCAGCACGCCGATCTCTTCGCGGCGGGCCTGGATGTCCAGGCGCACGGTGTTGCCGACCACCAGCGCGGCACCGACGCCGAGCAGGACCGACAGCACCTGCACCAGCCGCGCGCCGAACGCCAGCCAGGCATCCAGGCGCTGGCGCCACAGTGCATCGTGCTGCACCAGGTCGGCCTCGGGCAGGCTCTCCAGCGCGCGTGCCAGGCGCGCGTCGTCCTTGCCCTGGCCGGGGGTGATCACCAGCAGCGAGGGCAGCGGGTTGTCATTGAGTGCGTCGATCGCCTCGCCGAGGCCGGCGTCGCGCAGTTCCTGCAGGCCCTGCTCGGGCGTGCGCACGTTCACTTCGGCCACGTCGTCGCGGTCGCGCAGCTGGCCGGCCAGGCGCAGCGCGCCGGGGCCATCGACGTTGCCCTTCAGGAACACATTGATGTCGCGCGACTGCTGTACGCTGCCGGCGAACTGCTTGAGGTTGTCCAGCGCGATCGACAGGCCCAGCGGCAGGGCCAGCGCCAGCGCCATGACCATCACCGTCAGCAGGGTCGCCCACGGTTTGCGGCAGGCACGGCCGAGGCTGAACACCACGCTGTGCGCGTGGTGCTGGAACCAGACGCCCACGCGCGAGGGGGCGGCGGCTTCGCTGTTTTCGTTCTTCGCCATGCGTTACTCCGCCAGATCCTGCGGCGAGATGTCATCCACCAGCCGGCCGTGGTCGAGGATCAGCACGCGCTTGCGCATGCGGCGCAGCAGCGGCAGGTCGTGGCTGACCACCAGCACGCTGGTGCCGCGCGCGGGCAGCTCGGCGAACAGGGCCATGATCTCGGCCGCCAGGGTCGGGTCGAGGTTGCCGGTCGGCTCATCGGCCACCAGCAGCTTGGGCTCACCGACGATGGCGCGGGCGATGCCGACGCGCTGCTGCTCACCGGCCGACAGCTGCGAGGGCAGCGCCTTCTCGCGGTGGCCCAGGCCCATCCGTTCCAGCACCGAGCGCACGCGCTTGCTGATGTCGCCACGGCGGGTGCCGCGCAGGATCAGCGGCAGCGCCACGTTCTCGGCGATCGAGCGGTCCATCAGCAGGCGGTGGTCCTGGTAGACCGCACCCACCGCGCGACGGTGGCGGGGCACATCGCCGCCACGCACCTTCAGCAGGTTGCGCTCGTCGAACACCACCGCGCCACGGCTGGGCCGCTCGTCCAGGTGGATCAACTTGAGCAGGGTGCTTTTGCCCGCACCGGAATGGCCGGTGACGAACAGCATCTCGCCCGGCGCGACCTCGAAGCTGACATCGGTCAGTGCCTCGTGGCCACCGGCGTACTGTTTGCTGACATTGTCGAAGCGCAGGACACTCATGCCCCGATTATGCAGGACCGGCGCGACGTCGTGGAGACGGTCACACGATCGGTAGTGCCGGCCGCTGGCCGGCAACCCACACAACTGCCGGCCAGGGTGGGTGCCGACCGTTGGTCGGCACGCCCTTGAAGCCACCCGACCAACGGTCGGGTGCTACCCGCTGATCGACAGCGCCGATCAGCTACCCGACAGCATCCGGCGGATCTTGCGGCCGATGCGGGTCAGGAACGAATCGCCGGTATCAGCAGCCGTGCGCACCGGCTTGGCCACCACCTGCACCGGCGTGACCGGGCTGGCGCCATTGCCGGCGGCGTTCTGCACGCCCTCGGCACCCTCGACCGGACGACCGTGGCGACGGCGGCGGCGCTTGCGCGGCTTGTGCTCGCCGTCCGCAGCACCTTCCGGTGCGCCTTCGGCGCGCGGCGGGCGCGGCGGACGCGGGGCCTGGGCAGCGGCGCCTTCGGCACCGGCGGCCGGCGCGGGAGCGCCCTGCTCGCCTTCCGCGCGTGGCTTGCGCGGGCCACGCGAACGGCGTTCGCCGCTGCGCTCACCGTCACGGCCACCACGGCCACCACCACCGCCGCCGGAACGGCCGCCACTGCGGCCACCGCCCCGACGCTCTTCCTCGGCGGCGCGGGCTTCGCGCGCTTCGCGGAAGATCTGGCCGACGCTTTCGTTGTCCTCGCCTTCCTCGCCTGCAGCCGGAGCCGGGCGTTCCGGGCGCGGCAGCGGGGTCAGCAGTTCCTTGGTGACCGGCTCGGACGGAATCTTCTGCTCGATATAGGCCTCGATGTCCGGCAGGCCCATGGCGTAGCGCTCGCAGGCGAAGCTGATCGCGTCGCCCTCTTCACCCAGGCGCGCGGTGCGGCCGATGCGATGCACGTAGTCTTCGGCGTCGAACGGCAGGTCGTAGTTGTAGACGTACTTGATGCCGTCGATGTGCAGGCCGCGCGCAGCCACGTCGGTGGCCACCAGGATTTCCAGCTGGCCCTTCTGGAAGCGGTTGAGCAGGCTCTCGCGCTTCTTCTGCGGCACGTCGCCGGACAGCACGCCGACGCGGTAGCCGGCCTTTTCCAGCGAACGCGCCACGCGCTCGACGAACACCTTGGTGTTGACGAAGACCATGGTGCGCGCGCCTTCGCTGCGCGACAGCAGGCCCAGCAGCAGCGGGATCTTCTCGTCGTCGGCCGGGAAGTAGATGCGCTGGCGCACGCGCGCGGCGGTGATGGTCTCGGCTTCGACCACCAGCTTCTGCGGCTCGTTCATGTGCTCGTAGGCCAGCTCCAGCACGCGGTGGCTGAGGGTGGCACTGAACAGCAGGGTCTGGCGGGTGGTGCGCTCCGGCATGCGGCGCAGCAGGAAGCGGATGTCCTTGATGAAGCCCAGGTCGAACATGCGGTCGGCTTCGTCCAGCACGCAGATCTCGCAGGCGTGCAGCGACACCACCTTGTGCTGCTTGACGTAGTCGATCAGGCGGCCCGGGGTGGCGATGATCACGTCCACGCCCTGCTGCAGCAGCTCGCGCTGCTTGTCGTAATCCACGCCGCCGTAGACCAGGGCGAAGCGCAGGCCCAGGTCGGAACCGAACTTCACCGCATCCTTGTGGATCTGGATGGCCAGCTCGCGGGTCGGGGCGAGGATCAGCGCACGCGGATCTTCCGGCTTGCGATCGGCCAGCGCCGGACGCGTCAGCAGGCGGTTCACGACAGCGACCAGGAAGGCCAGGGTCTTGCCGGTGCCGGTCTGGGCCTGGCCGGCAACATCACCGCCGGGCAGCGCGACCGGCAGGGTCAGCGCCTGGATCGGGGTGCAGCGGGTGAATCCGGCTCCTTCAAGGCCGGCCTGCAGGGCCGGGTGCAGCTCGAAGGAGGAAAAGGTCAAATCGGTCAGCGGTTTGTCGCTCATGAGTCCGTCTTGGTATGGCCGCCGGCCCGTGGGGCGGCTGGCACTTCATCGTCTAGGGGCACCGTCGCAAACTGCGGCCCCTGCGGCGGGTTGGCAGGCTGGGACCACCCGGTCCGCGCGCCGCACAATGGCCCAGTTTAACGCACTCGGGCCGGCAAACCGGAATGCCTTGTCTCACCGGATGGGGAGACGGCGCGCCTTCATCCAGCCACACGGGACTTGAACGACCCCGCCGGTCCCGCTGGTGTCGCCCGCTGCCACCCCCATCTTCGGGAAGACAGTGAAATCCGACACATACCGGGCTTCGAAGCGATCACGATACGCTGGGTTCCAGCCGGCGCCTGTCCCCGCCCTGCGATAGGGGTACACTGCCGGCCGTGAGCGTCCAGGCATCCCGCCGAACGCACCGCGGCAGTGCGCCGCGAGGCAACGACGAGGGTCGCGCCACCGGGCATGGCCCAGTTCACCCACCTCCGGCATGGCCGGGTGCAATCCAAGACGAGAAACCAAGATGAGCGACAAGGTTGTACATGTCGGCGACGCCGACTTTGATAGCGCAGTGCTGAATTCCAAGGAACCGGTGCTGGTCGATTTCTGGGCCGAATGGTGTGGCCCGTGCAAGATGATCGCCCCGGCGCTGGACGAACTGGCCGATGCCTACCAGGGCCGCGCCAAGATCGCCAAGGTCAACGTCGACCACAATCGTGCGCTGGCCGCCAAGTACCACGTGCGTTCGATCCCGTACCTGGTCGTGTTCAAGGACGGCGAGAAGGTCGGCGAGCAGATCGGTGCGGTGGGCAAGGCCCAGCTGGCCGGCCTGCTGGACAAGGCCCTGGCCTGATCCTGCTGTTTTCCGGCAGCCGCCACCCGCGGCTGCCGGCGGACGCCCTGCGTCCATGATGAATGCTGTTCCCGGCAGCCCTTGCACGGCGCCGCAGGCCGATGATAGTGTCGGCACATCCGGCCGCGTTCGCGTGCCGCACCCTCTGGACGCAGTTTCTTCCAGACCCATTCCCAACGTTCGCCGCCCCAGCCGGGCGCTCGCACCTTCAAGCGAGGAATAACGCTCTTGTCCGATAACACTTCCGAAACCGGCAGCGCCGATGCGCCCGCCGAAAAGCGCGTGCGCAAGCCCCGCGTGAGCAAGGCCGCCGCCCCGGCAGCCGCCGAAACCAGCGCCGCTCCGGCGCAGCCGACCCTGCCGCTGGCCGCCGCGCCCGAGGCACCGGCCCCCGCCCCCGCACCGAGCGCGCCCGCCGCCGAGGCCCCTGCCAGCAGTGGCGGTGGCGAAGGTGGTGAGGGTCGCGAATCCGGCCAGCCGCGGCAGCAGAACCACCAGGGCGGTGGCCAGAACCAGGGCCAGAACCCGTACAACCAGAACGGCCAGCAGGGCCAGGGGCAAGGCCAGGGCAACCGCCGTGACCGCTTCCGCAACCGCCGCGACCGTGACCGTGACCGCAACAACAACCGCTTCCGCGACGACGGCATGCCCAACGACGGCGGCGAGCAGCAGCCCTTCGTGCCGCGTCCGCACGCCAACGTGCCGGAAGGCTTCCCGGTCTATTCGCTGAGCGACCTCAAGCGCATGCCGGCACAGAAGCTGCTGGAAATCGCCGAGCAGCTGCAGATCTCCGAAGGCGTGGCACGCGCCCGCAAGCAGGATGTGATCTTCGCCCTGCTGAAGGTACTGACCCGCCACGGTGACGGCGTCGCCGCCGACGGCGTGCTGGAAATCCTGCCGGACGGCTTCGGCTTCCTGCGCGCGGCCGAAGCCAGCTACCTGGCCGGCCCGGACGACACCTATATCTCGCCCAGCCAGATCCGCCGCTTCAACCTGCGCACCGGCGACCATATCTCCGGCCGCATCCGCTTCCCGAAGGACGGCGAGCGCTACTTTGCGCTGAACATCGTCGACACCATCAACGGCGAGCCGATCGAAGCGTCGAAGAACAAGGTGCTGTTCGAGAACCTGACCGCCCTGTTCCCGCGCCGCCGCTTCACCCTGGAGCGCGGCAACGGTTCGTCGGAAGACATCACCGGCCGCATCCTCGACCTGATGGCGCCGCAGGGCAAGGGCCAGCGCTCGCTCATCGTGTCGCAGCCGAAGGCCGGCAAGACCATGATGATGCAGCAGGTCGCCACCGCCATCACCACCAACCACCCGGACGTGCACCTGATCGTGCTGCTGATCGACGAGCGCCCGGAAGAAGTGACCGAAATGCAGCGCACCGTGCGCGGCGAGGTCATCAGCTCGACCTTCGACGAACCGGCCGCGCGCCACGTGCAGGTGGCCGAAATGGTCATCGAGCGCGCCAAGCGCCTGGTCGAGCACAAGAAGGACGTGGTGATCCTGCTCGACTCGATCACCCGCCTGGCCCGCGCCTACAACAACGTGGTGCCGAGCTCGGGCAAGGTGCTGACCGGTGGTGTGGACGCCAACGCCCTGCACCGCCCGAAGCGCTTCTTCGGTGCCGCGCGCAACGTGGAAGAAGGCGGCAGCCTGACCATCATCGCCACTGCGCTGGTCGACACCGGCTCGAAGATGGACGAGGTGATCTACGAAGAGTTCAAGGGCACCGGCAACAGCGAAGTGCACCTGAGCCGTCGCATCGCTGAAAAGCGCGTGTTCCCGGCGATCGACATCAACCGTTCCGGCACCCGCCGCGAAGACCTGCTGATCGAGCCGGAACTGCTGCAGAAGATCTGGATCCTGCGCAAGCTGCTGCATCCGATGGATGAAATGGCCGCGATGGAGTTCCTGCTCGACAAGATGAAGAACACCAAGTCCAACGACGAGTTCTTCGGTTCGATGAAGCGCTGATCCACGGCATTGCATCGAAAAGAACCTGCCGCTCGCTGCGGCAGGTTTTTTTTTACCTGCAGGGCGACCCACTTCACTTCACCGCCGCCCGGTTTTGGCGATAATCCGCCCGATGCCCTGCCCGGCCCCGAGGGCCTGGCCACCGATTCCCGCTGTCGCCCCTTCCGGAGAACCGGTCGGGTCCAGCCTCCTGCCGGATCCGTCGAAGCATGCGAACGCTGTCTCCCCGCCTCAACCTGGGCAAGCTGATCCTCGCCCTGGCCCTGCTCAGCGCCATCATCGCGCTGGCCAACACCCTGCTGGCCAGCTACCGGGTGCAGCGCGACCAGCTGGTCGGCAACACCCTGGAGGCCAACCGCGTCTACGCCACCAAACTGGCCGAAACGACCCAGAACTTCCTGCTGGCTGCCCAGCAGGAACTGGCCTACGCCGCCACGCGGCTTGGCCAGGGCAACCTCGACCCGGCACAGGCCCAGGACGAAGCCAGCCGCCTGCAGCTGCAGACCAACAGCTTCAACTCTTCGCTGGTGGTGGATGCCGACGGCCTGGTGATCGCCACCTCGCCGCAGACCCTGCAGCTGCAGGGCGAAGTGCTGCACAGCGTCGGCAACAATGCCGCGCTGGCCGCGCGCCAGCCGATGATCAGCGACCCGTACCAGTCGGCCACCGGCAAGCTGCTGGTCTCGCTGTCGCACCCGATCTTCGATCGCCAGGGCCACTACCGTGGTTACGTCAGCGGCACCCTGTACCTGCGCCAGCGCAGCGCACTGCACACGCTGCTGGGCAAGCACTACTACCGTGATGGTTCCTACCTGTACGTGGTCGATCGCCATGGCCGCCTGCTGTACCACGCCGATGGCAAGCGGGTAGGCGACTACGTGGTCGGCAACCCCGCAGTAAAGGCCGTGGTGCGCGGCGAGCGTGGCGCGCAGCAGGTGCGCAACAACCTGGGCGTGTCGATGCTGGCCGGCTATGCGCCGGTGGCGGCCACCGGCTGGGGCATCATCGCCCAGCGCCCGACCGAGGCCACGCTGCAGCCGCTGTCGCGGTTGATGACTGCGGTAATCTGGAACGCAATCCCGCTGGGCCTGCTGTCGCTGCTGATCACCTGGTGGTTCGCCCGTCGCATTTCGATGCCGCTGTGGCAGCTCGCACGCAACGTGCAGGGCGGCGAAGACACCGGCAATGCGATCAACCACGTCAGCGGCATCCGAGCGTGGTACTTCGAGGTCGCCCAGCTCAAGCAGGCGGTACTGCACAGCTTCAATGCACTGCAGGACCGCATCGGCACGCTCAACCGCGCCAGCCGCACCGATCCGCTGACCAGTCTTCTCAACCGCCGCGGCCTGCAGCAGGCGCTGGATGCCCTGCAGGTACAGGGCATCCCGTTCGCGATCCTGGCGCTGGACATCGATCGCTTCAAATCGATCAATGACAACCACGGCCATGACGTCGGCGACGCTGCCATCGTCCACATCGCCAACCAGATGCGCCGCTACTCGCGCGACAGCGACATCCTCTGCCGCGCCGGCGGCGAGGAGTTCCTGCTGCTGTTGCCGGGCATCAGCGCCGAGTCAGCGCGACAGGCTGGCGAGCGTCTGCGCCAGCACATTGCCGACCATCCGTTTGAACCGGTCGGCACCATCACCGTCTCGCTGGGCGTGGCCCACTTCCCCAGCTTCCATGTCGATGCCGAGCAGGCGCTGCGGCTGGCCGACAAGGCGCTGTACCTGGCCAAGGAGCAGGGCCGCAACCGGGTGGTGGTCTACCCCTACGCCGATTGACGCGAAGCCGGGCTGGCCGGCTCCGCAGTGATCGTCAGCCCTGCTCCAGCGGCGTCAGCAGACGCAGGCCGCGCTTGGCGCCGTCGACCATGTAGATGCCGCCCTCGGGCAGCAGGTCGCTGCCGGCCTGCTCGATCGCATCTGCCTTCCGCCACGGCACGGCCTGCCGCGGGCCCGGGATGAAGGCACGCCAGCGGCCATAGCGCTCCGCTCCATTGGGATCATCGTTCAGGCCGAAATTGACCGGTATGCGTACCGTCCAGCTGTCGCGGGTGCTGGCTTCGCCGGTGGTCGGTGGGTTGAACGTCCACTTGCGGGCACTGCTGACGGCGGCCCTGGCCAGGGTTTCGCGCATCTTGGCAAGGGTGCGCTCGCGTCCGACCACGGTCATGTTCACCTGCTCGGCAATCACATCGGCCACCGTGCCGTCACGCGCGATCCTGACCACCAGCAGCACTTCGCCTTGGCCGCCGCTCCGATAGACCTCTTCCGGATAACGCGGGGGCGCCATGCGACCTTGGGTCACCGAATCTGTGGCTTTCTCATCGTACTCGCTGAAGTTGACGCTGGTCATGCTGACTTCGTAGCCACCATCGGCCATGGCTTTGCCCCGCAGGCGCACCCGCAATGGCGCACGTGCCGCCACCGCCGTGCCATCGCGCAGGGTGGGTTCGAAGCGCCAGCCACCGATGGTGCCCTCCACGAAGGACGCGATGCTCGGAGACAGCATCGACTTCTGGTCCAGTACCAACGAACTGACCGCGCCCTCGGGCGTGACCTCGATATGGCCAGAGAGCACCATGCTCATCTCCGCGGTGGCACGCACCGCGCGCGTGGTCTGCGCGCTGGCATCGCCGGCGAACAGCGGAGCGCCGGCACCGACGGCCAACGCGAGAGCGAGGAACAATGGGGAACGCATCATTGCCGGATCCTTGGTGATGAAGGGCGAGAGTACCTCAGTCCCAACACCCATGACAGCTGGCTCACGCCAACCGGTGCGCGCCAGCATAGGGCGGCGTGTCCGGATAGTCACCTCGGGCGAAGCGTTCCTGCAGGCCCTGCCACCAGCCCGGGTCGAACAGGTGCCGGTAGTGCTCGCGCACCGCTGCCAGCTCTGCAGCGGGCAGGCCCATGAACGGGCCGAAGCGCTCGGGAAACACGTCGCGCGGACCGACATGGAACCATGGCTCATCGGACATCGCTTCCTCCGGCGTACGCGGCTGCGGCCAGGCGCGGAACACGCAGTCGCTGACCAGGCACAGCTCGTCGTAGTCGTAGAATACGGCCCGGCCATGCCGTGATACGCCGAAATTCTTTGGCAGCATGTCACCGGGGAAGATGTTGTTGCGCGCCATGTCGGTGATGGCCTGAGCGTAGTCGAGCACCGCCGCCCGCACCGCCTCCGCACCCTGCTCGCGCAGGTACAGATTCAAGGGACGAAAACGACGCTGCACATAGCACAGTGCGACTTCGACCTCATCGCCATCGATGCGTACGCTCTGCGCGCACTGCTGCAGCAGTTCATCCAGCAAGGCGGGCGCGAAGCGCTCGCGCGGGAAGCGCAGATGACGATAGGGCTGCGCATCGAGCAGGCGGCCGACACGATCGAGGTTGAACACCAGCGCGTACTTCTCTTCCACCTGCTGTCGCGACATCGCCTTGGGCCACGCGAAACGGTCGCGGATCAGCTTGAACACCAGCGGGTAACTGGGCAGGGTGAACACCGCCATGACCATGCCCGGCGTGCCCTCTGCATGCACCAGCCGCTCCTGCGGGTGCTCGTTGAAATGACGGAAGAAGGTGCGGTAGCGCTCGGTCTTGCCCTGCTTGGCGCGGCCCAGCACGGTGTATATCTCATCGATGGGCTTGCCCGGCAGCAGACTGCGCAGGAACACCACCGCATCACCGACCGTGGCCAGGTTGGCCTGGAAATAGCTGCGTGACACGCCGAACAGGTGGGCCACGTCCCGGCGCCGGGTCAGCACTGCATCGGCGCGCAGGCCACGCTCGTCGTTCACCAGGGCAATCACGCACGGCGAGAACCGGTGCTCGCCGAACACGCGGCCAACCAGGTAAGCGCGGCGCTCGCGGTAGAACACCGTGTCGAGCAGCTCGATGCTGCGTACCGGCGTATCGCCCCAGTGGGCCAGGTCATCCTGCAGGCGCACCGCGATGGCCGCGGCGCAGCGCAGTTGGTGCGCATAGGGGATATCGAAGCGATAGTCGGCCAGCACCCGCTGCAGCGCCTCCACCGGCCGCGTCGGCGAAACCGCGTAGGTATGCCGCGCCACCGGGTGGGTGATGGCATCGGAGGGTTCGACATCGAAGGCGATGAACTCCAGCGCCGGGTCCACGCCCCGGGTGGCAAACAGGCGCCGCGACAACGTGTTGTAGAAGGTCTTGTACAGCTCGGCGTCGATCAGGCCCTGCAGCAGCGCGCTGTAGCGGGCGTGCACCCGCAACCACAGCGCGCGCTCGCCGATCGCGTCACCGGCGAGGCGGCGCAGCGCATCCATCTGCTCGGCGATGCACAGGTCGTACAGGGCGATGCGCTCGACCGCATCCTGTCGCGCACCGGCCCAGTCACGCTGCTCGAAGCGCTGCCGCGCCCGCGCGGTGATCGCCGCAAAGCGGGCGTGGTACTGCTCGAAACCGTCGCGGATGGCTACCGCGATGCGCGGTGCCAGCTCGGCAGCGATGTCAGGCCTGGACATGCATGGCTCACCCGGGAGGACCGGCTTCACCATACGCTGGCGTGTGCGATGCCGTCGAGCGCGAAGGTAGTGCCGGCCGCTGGCCGGCAGCACCTGGACCGCCGATGGATCGATGCAGATGCCGGCCAGCAGCCGGCACTACTGGCTCAGATCGCCAGTTCGGCTTCCACGTCCTGCACCTTGCGCCGTGCCAATGCCAGGTTGGACCTGGTACGGTCCAGTACGATGTAGAAGAACAGGCCCTTCTTCTTCGCCACCGGGCGCATGATGTGGTACGCCTTGCCCAGCGAGATCAGGATGTCCTCGATGCTGTCGTTGAGGTTCAGCGATGCGGCGGTCTTCATCTTGGCACGGATCACTTCGGTGTTGCCGGCGGCGGCCACTTCCATGTCCATGCCGGCACCGGCTTCGCCCAGCAGCATGCCGCTTTCATAGTCGACCAGCGCCACTGCCTGCGCGCCGTCGATGCCCATCAGTGCGTTCAACGATTCATTCAGTCCAGCCACGTCGCACCCCTTGTCGATGTTGGTTCGAGCCCCTCGTTCCCCTGCGGCCGGGCTCACGATCCGCCGAGTTCGGCCAGGATCGCCTGGCCACATTCCCTGCTCTGCCACAGCACCTGGCCGATCACGCTTCGCTGGTCGCAGGCCGCCATCAGCAGCAACGGCACGCGCCCCTCGGCCTGGATCGCCAGCATCAGCACCTTGCCGCCCGCGGCTTCCAGCATCAGCGTCTGCAGATCCCCAAGCACCAGTTCGCGCCCCACTGCTGCAGCCAGCGCCAGCATCGCGCTGGTCATCGCTGCCAGGCGTTCACCGCGCCCTTCGGCACCGGCACTGACCAGGGCGAAGCCATCCACACTGGCCAGCACCACCGTACGTATGCCTTCCACCCGCTGCTGCAGGTCTCGCAGCAAGGGCTGCAGGCGCTCACGCTGGCCGGCGTCGGGCAGTAGCGCCACCTGTCCGTCAGCCATGCGCGGCCACCAGTGCGTGCGCTTCCATCTCGCCCATCAATACATCCATCAGCAGCAATCCCTGTTCGCGGTCGCGGGTATCCACGGCCAGTAGCGGCAGCGGCTGGTCATCAAGGCAGGCAAGGGCGGCCCAGTCATCCAGCGCGGCGTGCGGTGCCTGGTCAAGATGGGTGACGGCCACCACCAGCGCCAATGACGATGCGAACGGCCGCAACACCTGCAGATAATCCTCCAGTTCGGCAACCACGCCCGCGCGCCGCGCATCCAGCAGCAGCACGGCGCCGCGGGCGCCCTGCAGCAGGATCGGCCAGAGGAAATCGAAACGCTGCTGTCCCGGCGTGCCATACAGGCGCAGCCGCTCGCCATTGGGCAGGCCGATATCTGCATAGTCCAGGGCGACGGTGGTGGAGGCCTTGTCGGCACCGAGGCGGTCGCTGTTGGCCACGTCGGTGTCGACCACCGCGCCGGCCGCGATGCTGCGCACCAGGGTCGACTTGCCACTGCCCATGCCACCCAGCACCACCACCTTGTGCTCACGCATTGCGTTCGCTCCCACGCAGGTGACGCCACAGACGGGCGAGCAGGCCGTTGTCAGCGCCGGCAGCGCGTTCCGCCAGCGGTACCGCCGGCGCTGCCTGCAGCTGCGCGTAACCGCACAGGTAAGCGGCATGGATGAAATCACGCACGGCCGCAGGCGGCAGATCAAGCAACATCGCGCACTCGTCCACCGTGCACGCGCGCTTGAGCAGCAGCGAGCACAGGCGGAAGCCATCATGGTCATGGCCCAGCACACGGAAATCGGGCCAGCGCAGCAGCTTTACCGAAGCACCGCGCAGGCGTTCGTCCAGTGCCTGCCAATGGCGGCTGCGTTGCGCCCATTGCCACAGCAGCGGCCGCAGTGGCTGGCGTGGCCGCTCGCCGGCCAGGCCATGCAGGCGTGCGGGTGTCAGCGCATCCAGCTGCAGGCGTTCGAAGGCATCGGCCAAACGCTCCACCAGGGCCGTAGCCGGTTCCTGCAGCAGCACGGCCTGGTCATGCTCCAGGTCCATCAGCAGCAGAGGCTCGCCCGCATCACTCAACAGGGCCTGGCCCTGTCGCAGCGGCAGCCGCTCGCGCAGCAGACGGGTGATGGCATGCGCACCATCAGCCAGGCGGATCGGTGCGGGTGCGTGCATGGCCAAGGGCTCCACTGCCAACTGCATGCGACGCAGCGCGCGACCGATGGCACTGTCATCAAGCACGTCCTGGTGCCCGTCGCCATCACGCAGCTGGCCGCCGATGTCTTCGATCCAGCACTGCAGTCGCGGACGCTGCTGGCGCATGCGCTGGGCCGCGTTGCGCAGCGCCGGCGTATCGCGGATGACCAGCAGGTCGCAATCGTCCAGGTCCTGGCTGCGGCGGATCTGGCCGTCCGGCAGGGCCGATGCCACGCGCAGCCGCTGCAGCAGGGCCTGCTCGCCCTGGATGTCGGTTCCCACTACCAGCACGCGTGCCATCCGTGTTCCCCGTGCGGCCACCTCCCCGGTGGCCTCGCGTCGCCAAGGCTAGGGCATCGCCAGCGGCAGCCGTCGTGATCGACTGCTCAGATCGAGGGCGGTTGCAGACGGTGCCCGATCAGTTCTGCGACGGCCATCGCGGGCAAGTTTCATGCCTCGTTGACGACATTCCGACAGCCGACGGGAATCACGGTTCTGGACGCGGGTCGAATGGGCTCAGATCCCTTTTGCATGGCAAAAGGGTTCTGACCCGGAGCCCAAAAGAAACCCGCGCCGAAGCGCGGGTTCCGGTGTCACGACCGAACGGCGATGGATCAGCCGCGCAGCTGCTCCAGCGCGGCATTGAAGGTCGCGCTCGGGCGCATCGCCTCGCTCGCCTTGGCGACGTCCGGGCGGTAGTAGCCGCCGATGTCCACGGCCTTGCCCTGCACCGCGATCAGCTCTTCGACGATCTTCTGCTCGTTGTCGGTCAGTGCCTTGGCCAGCGGTGCGAAGCGTGCCTTCAGTGCCGCATCTTCGTCCTGTGCGGCCAGCGCCTGCGCCCAGTACAGCGCGATGTAGAAGTGGCTGCCACGGTTGTCGATGCCACCCAGCTTGCGCGACGGCGACTTGTCGTTGTCCAGGAACTGGCCGTTGGCTTCGTCCAGCGCCTTGGCCAGCACGCGGGCGGCGGCGTTGTCGTAGCGGTTGCCCAGGTGTTCCAGCGACGCGGCCAGGGCCAGGAACTCACCCAGCGAATCCCAGCGCAGGTAGTCCTCTTCGACGAACTGCTGCACGTGCTTCGGGGCCGAACCACCGGCGCCGGTCTCGAACAGGCCGCCACCGGCCATCAGCGGCACGATCGACAGCATCTTGGCGCTGGTGCCCAGCTCCATGATCGGGAACAGGTCGGTCAGGTAGTCGCGCAGCACGTTGCCGGTCACCGAGATGGTGTCCTCGCCCTTGCGGATGCGGTCCAGCGAGAACGCGGTGGCTTCCACCGGCGGCAGGATGCGGATGTCCAGGCCGGTGGTGTCGTGGTTCTTCAGGTACTGCTCGACCTTGGCGATGACCTGCGCGTCGTGGGCGCGGGCGGCATCCAGCCAGAACACGGCCGGGGTGCTGCTCAGGCGGGCGCGTTCGACGGCCAGCTTGACCCAGTCCTGGATCGGAGCGTCCTTGGTCTGGCACATGCGCCAGATGTCACCGGCTTCCACGGCGTGTTCGAACACCACGTTGCCGGCATCGTCGGTAACCTTGACCACGCCGTCGGCAGCAATCTGGAAGGTCTTGTCGTGCGAACCGTACTCTTCGGCCTTCTGCGCCATCAGGCCGACGTTCGGCACCGAGCCCATGGTGGCCGGGTCGAAGGCGCCGTGCGCCTTGCAGTCGTCGATGACGGCCTGGTACACGCCGGCGTAGCAGCGGTCCGGAATGACCGCCTTGGTGTCCTGCAGCTTGCCTTCGGCGTTCCACATCTTGCCCGAGTCGCGGATCATCGCCGGCATCGAGGCGTCGACGATCACGTCGCTCGGCACGTGCAGGTTGGTGATGCCCTTGTCCGAATTGACCATGGCCACGCCCGGACGCTGCGCGTACTCGGCGGCCAGGTCCGCTTCGATCGCGGCGCGGGTGGCTTCCGGCAGCGACGGCAGGCGCGCGGCCAGGTCACCGATGCCGTTGTTGGCATCGAAACCGGCCTGCTTGAGCACGTCGGCGTGCTTGGCCAGCACGTCCTTGTAGAACTCGTTGACCGCCACGCCGAACATGATCGGGTCGGAGACCTTCATCATGGTCGCCTTCAGGTGCAGCGAGAACAGCACGCCCTGGGCCTTGGCATCGGCGATCTGCTCACCGATGAACGCGGCCAGCGCCTTGCGGCTCATGACGGCGGCATCGACGATCTCGCCGGCCTTGACCGTGGTCTTTTCCTTCAGCACGACGGCGCTGCCGTCCTTGCCGTGGAAGGTGATCTTCAGCGCACCGGCGTTGGCCAGGGTGGCCGACTTCTCGCTGCCGTAGAAATCGCCGGCGGCCATGTGCGCGACGTGCGACTTCGAATCCGACGCCCAGGCGCCCATGCGGTGCGGGTGCTTGCGCGCGTAGTTCTTCACCGACAGCGGTGCACGACGGTCGGAGTTGCCTTCGCGCAGAACCGGGTTCACCGCACTGCCCTTGACCTTGTCGTAGCGCGCCTTGTAGTCGCGCTGCTGGTCGTCGGCCGGGGTTTCCGGGTAATCCGGCAGCGGATAGCCCTGGTCCTGCAGTTCCTTGATGGCCGCCTTCATCTGCGGCACCGAGGCGGAGATGTTCGGCAGCTTGATGATGTTGGCGTCCGGGGTGGTCGCCAGCTGGCCCAGCTCGGCCAGGTCGTCGCTGACCTTCTGCGCGTCGGACAGCAGTTCCGGGAACTGCGACAGGATGCGGCCGGACAGCGAGATGTCACGGGTTTCCACCACGATGCCGGCAGTGGCGGTATAGGCGTCGACGATCGGCAGCAGCGACTGGGTCGCCAGGAACGGTGCTTCGTCGGTCAGCGTGTAGAGGATCTTGGACATGGGGGACTTGGACTCTGTAGCAATGCTCAGGGGAAGGCCGGCGCGAGCGCCGGGCCACGTGCAACCGTGTCGCTTTCCCCCGTCGCCGTCAGGGTGGGCGCGCGGCGGGGAAACCCCTGCATTGTCGCGTTTTCAGCCGCGCGGGGCAAAGCCGCGCCATACGCGGCGGTACTGCACGGCGGCAACGCTGTGATCCATCCACGCGCGGCGTGGATCTGCGCGAACGCCGCCGTCAGTGGATCCACGCCATGCATGGATGAAGCCAGCCACCGGCCAATAAAAAAGGACGCAGCCTTGCGGCTGCGTCCATCGTGAGTCCTGCCGGGAGAGAGTCGGCAGGACTTACTTGACCTCGAACTCCTGCGGCGTTCCAGCCGCCTTGCCATCGACCGTGACCTCGGCGCGGTACTTGCCGGCCGGCCAGCCCTTTGCATTCTTGAACGTGACGTTGGTGGTCTCCGCGCCGCTGGCATTCAGGGTCGCGGTCTGTTCGCCGGCCACCTGGCCGTCCTGGAAGGTCAGCTTGGCACCGACATTGACGTTGTTGGCGGCGCCATCGGTCTTGACCGAGACGATGACATCATCCTTCGGCGAGAACAGTGCAGCCGGGGCGACCGATTTGTCGGCGGCAGCGGTCTTGCCCACGGTGACGGTGGAAACGCTGACCGCGGCAGCTTCCGCCATCGGCGGCGGTGCACCGGTCATCGGTGCCGGCGCTGCCGGCTCGGCCGGAGCCGTGGCGGCCGGAGCGGCGTTGGTGTCGGTCGACTCTTCCTTCTTCTTGCAACCGACCAAGGCAACGCTGCCCAGCAGGGCGGCGATCAGGGCGGTCTGGAGCGGGGTGGTCTTGATCATTCGGGGTTCCTCCCAGGGATTGTCGGACGGCGTTCGATCGCCGGCTTACTTCGGCGGCAGTTTCAGGGTCTGGCCCGGGAAGATCTTGTCCGGGTCGTCAAGCACATCGCGATTGGCTTCGAAGATCTTCTTCCAGGCGTTGGCGTCGCCCAGATGCTGCTTGGCGATCTTCGACAGCGAGTCACCCTTCTGCACGGTATAGGTGCCGCCGCTGACGATCTCGGCGGTGCTGTCCACCGAAGCGCTCACGCCGGAGAAGTCCGCCTTCGGCACCTGCTCGGCGGTACTGTCGACGCTGGCGCTGACGCCGGAGAAATCGGCTTTCTTCTCGGTACTCATCCACAACTCCCGTCTGCATGACTACGTGGCTCGCACGGTGCCATGGCGGTTGTTAAATGGGGATGGTGCAGATGTGAAGCCGCCCCGGGGGGCGGCTGAACAATCGGGAGAGACGGTGCCCGGTAGTGCCGGCCGCTGGCCGGCTGTGCCAGGGGGATCCGGCCTTGGC